>CALEIM010000064.1 GCA_937876395.1 uncultured Wenzhouxiangella sp.
TCGGCATCATCCAGCATTCGGCCGAATCGTTGCTGCAGATCATCGGCGACATCCTCGACTTCTCGCGCATCGAGGCTGGCCGGCTCGATCTCAACCCGGTCAACGTCGACCTGCGACGGCTGGTCACGGGCTGCGGGCACAACTTCCTCGGTGTCGCCTCCAGCAAGGGGCTGACGCTGGAGGTCGAGCTGGATCCGCAGCTGGCCGAAGCGCACCGGGTGGATGCGCTGAGACTGCGTCAGATCCTGAACAACCTGCTGTCGAACGCAGTGAAGTTCACCGAGCGCGGCAGCGTTCGACTGGTGCTGCGGCGGCTGCACCGTCAGCGCGGTGAGGAAGCACTGCACTTCGCCGTCATCGATACCGGAATCGGCATCCCTCAGGATGCACAGCCGCGATTGTTCCATGCGTTTTCGCAGGGCGCGTCGGATACCGGCCGCCGCTTCGGCGGCAGTGGTCTGGGGCTGGTGATCTGTCGCCGGCTGGCAGAGATGATGGGCGGCACTATCGAGGTCGACAGCACGCCCGGCACGGGCACCACGATGACGCTGGAAGTGACGCTGCCGATGGCCTCTGCCGCCGACATCGACGACCACGATCCGGCCGAGGCCCCGGCCCTGCCGTGGCGCCCGCTGCCGCCCGCGGAGGAGGCCGAAGCCGAGCGCAGCCTGGTGCTGGTCTGCCGGGGTTCGGATCTGCCCGCCGAAACCGGCGGGCACGTGATCGTTTTCGATGACGTCACCGTCCTCGATCAGGCGCAGCGCGAAGCAGCCTGGGCCGAAGTGGCGCGCCGTTTGGCGCATGAAGTCAAAAATCCGCTCACGCCGATACAGCTCGCCGCCGAACGTCTGGCCTGGAAGCTTGAGCCGGTGCTGGAAAACGAGCAGCGCGATCTACTGACCCGCGCGACTACTACCATTCGCGGCCAGGTCGACGCCCTGCGCCGCCTGGTTGACAGCTTTGGTGACTATGCCCGGCCGGCGCGCCTGTCGATTGAGAATGTGGCCATTGAGGCCCTGATCGGCGAGGTGGTAGATTTATACACCAGCGGCAATATGCCGATCCGCTTCGAGCTTGAGGTCGAGCCCGGAGCCGGTCAGGTCAGCGCCGATCCCGGCCAGCTACGCCAGCTATTGATCAACCTGGTGCGCAACGCTCAGGAAGCGCATCCGGACGGTCAGCCGACGATTCGGATGCGGGCCAGCCCAAGCGAGCACGACGGTGTTGACGGCGTGGAACTGCGTCTGGCCGATGATGGCCCCGGTATTTCAGACGACGTGCTCCAACGGATTTTTGAACCCTATGTCACCACCAAGCCGCGCGGTTCGGGTCTGGGCTTGCCGATCGTGCGCCGCATCGTGGCAGATCACGGCGGCCACATCCAGGTCGGCAACTTAGCCGAGGGCGGCGGTGCCGAGCTGCGGATCTGGTTGCCAGCCGGCTGAGCGTCGCGCCCGTGTAGAATTGTTCGGAGTTTATGAATCAAATGATAAATACATGAGCAGCGCACGCATCCTGATCGTCGATGACGAGCCGGATATTCGCGAACTGATCGGCGAAATCCTGCGCGATGAGGGCCATGAGATCGCCTTCGCGGCCGACGCAGCCCAGGCTCGCGAGCGACTGCGCGAGACCCGGCCGGAGCTGGTCCTGCTCGATGTCTGGATGCCGGATACCGACGGCATCAGCCTGCTGCGTGAATGGCGCGATGCCGAAGCGCTCAACTGCCCGGTGGTGATGATCTCTGGCCACGGCTCGGTCGAAACCGCGGTTGAGGCTACCCGTCTGGGCGCCTTTGACTTCATCGAAAAGCCGGTGTCGATGGCGCGCTTGCTGCTGACGGTTGAAAACGCGCTCGAAGCCGGCCGGCTCAAGCGCGAAAACGAGGGCTTGCGGCGCAAGCAGCCAGCGCCGCTCGAACCGGTCGGACGCTCAGCGGTAGTGGCCCGGCTCCGCCAGCGCCTGGAACGCGTGGCCCAGCACGAGGCGCCGGTGCTGATCACCGGTGAGTCAGGGGTGGGCAAACAGGATGCCGCGCGCTGGATTCACGCCTATTCCCGGCGCAGCGACGGGCCCTTCGTCGCCGTTGCCACGCGCCTGGACGGGGCATCCTTCCAGGCTCTGTTGATCGGTGAAAACGGCAGCGGCGGTTTGCTTGCCGAGGCCCAGGGCGGCGTGCTGTTCATCGACGACGTTTCGCGCCTCGATCCGACCGCTCAGACCGCGCTGCTGAAAGTGCTGGAATCGGGCCGGATCGATCCCGAGCAGTCCGACAGCGTGGCCCTGGATCTGCGTCTGATCGCCGGCGCCAGCCAGGCGCTGGAAAAACTGGTCCGCGAGGGTCGCTTCGACGAATCCCTGTTCTATCAGCTCAACGTGCTGCCGCTGGACGTGCCGCCATTGCGCGATCGCCAGGACGATGTGCCGGACCTGGTTCGCTTTTACGCCGAGTATTACCCGGGTCGCGACGGCACGCCCTACCGGCATTTCCCGGTCGCGGTCCAGAACCGTCTGCGCCAGTACCACTGGCCGGGCAATCTGCGCGAACTGCGCAACCTCGTTCAGCGTCTGCTGATACTCGGCGGTGGCGAGGAAGTCACCGTGGCGGAGGTTGAAGAAGCGCTGGCGCAGTCAGATACCGGCGAAACGGTGGGGGAGCGCAAGATGCCGGCGCTCTACCATCTGCCCCTGCGCGAGGCTCGGGAAGAGTTCGAGCGCCAATACCTGACCTTCAAACTCCAGTCGGTCGACGGCAGCGTCGGCAAACTCGCCGAGATTGTCGAGATGGAGCGCACCCATCTTTACCGCAAGCTCAAGCAGCTCGGCGTTGATCCCAAGCAGGTTTAGACAAGCATGAATCCTGAAGCCATCGAACGCATGATCGAGCAGGGGCGCGATACCTACGAGGCGCGCCTGGCGGCCGGGCAGGCGCGCCTGAAGGCCGGCGATGCGGCCCGCGCCTGGGAACATCTGGAAAAAGCCACCGGTCACAGGCCTGAGCAAACCATGGCCTGGCAGGAGCTGGGCAAGGCGCTCAATGAGCTTGGCCGGCCCGAAGCGGCCCGGACCGCCTGGCAGGCCGGCCTGGCTGCGGCTCGCACCAACGGCGACAAGCAGGCCGAGAAGGTCATGAGCGTGTTTCTCAAACGCCTGGAGCGTCTGGAGAACGATTAATCCTCGCGCAGCAGATCATTTGGTTTCAGCCGGGCGGCTGACAGGGCCGGCTGCAGGCTGGCAATCAGCAGCAGCAGCGCCAGTACAAGCACGCACGCCACGGCCACGGCCGGGGCTGAAACCGAGGCCAGAAGATAGCCGTCGCCGAGCCATGCAGTGACGATCAGGGCCAGCAGACCGGCGATGATCAGGCCGGGCAGCCCCAGGCGCAGGCCGCGTAGCAGCACATGCCGACGCACCGAGCGCGGCCCGGCGCCAATCGCCATGCGGATGGCAGTTTCGCGTCGGCCGATATCCACCAAAAAGCACTGCAGGGCAAAGAAGCCAAAGCTGGCCATGGCCACGATCACTGCGGCAAACAAAACGGTAATGCGCGCTCTGGCCCGGTCGTGGGCGGTCAGTTCGGCAATGATTCGCGACAGCGGCTTGATTTCCTGGACCTTGAGCTGATCCAGGTGGGTATCCAAAGCGGCGTTGATTTCAGCGTCGATCTGCTGGTGGTCGGCCTCACCGCGAATCAGTACGGCATTCATGAAGGCGGTAAACCCGGACTGTGTCGACAGGATCAGGGGTATCGTCGGCTCTCTGGGATGGCCGTAGCGCAGATCGTCGATGACCCCGATAACGCGCTGGTCCGGCAAGCCCGGATGCTCATCGCTGCTGCGGGTGAACCGGCCGACGACGTCGCTTGTGCCCCACGCCTGCTGGGCAAATTCACGGCTGATGATCACATCCGTCTCCGCGCCGGATTCGAAATCTCGGCCGTGCAACAGGGCAATATCGAGCAGGTCGATAAAGCCCGGAGCGGCGTTGATCATCCGGGCATCAATTTGATTGCCGTCGATATTGTAGCGGCCGATGGCGAAGGTCTGCTGGCCGGGCAGCGGCGCACCAAAGCTGACTTGCGACACGCCCGGCAGGCTGCCAAGACGCTCGCGCAGCTCCGCGCGGAAAGCGAAGGTGGCCTCGTTTGGCGGTGGCTCGAAGCTGCCGCTCGGCGGCGCCTTGAAGCCGAGTGTGGCGATTTGGATTCCGTCGGCGCTGAGACCGAAGTCCTCGCGTTCCAGCAGCCACTGGTTGGCGAGCAGTGCCAGGGCCGCGCCCCCGACCAGACCGGCCAGACCGAGCTGCACGGTGCCAGCAATCTGCTGAAACAGGCCCGGCCGGGCGCTGTACTGACTGTGTCCGCCGGCACGCGAGTTCAGCGCCGGCACGATTGCCACCAGCACGGTAAAAATGGCCGCCAGCACGGCGAGCAACGCCAGTGCGACCGGATTGAACCATTGGCCGGAAAACTCGATGCCGTCAAGAAAGCGCAGTTCGGCAAACGCGGCGGCCAGCCAGATCGACAGCAGGTAGCCCAACGCCGTGCCGGCGGCAATCAGCACGACGGCTTCGACCAGTAGCTGGGCAAGCAAACGCCGCGTGGTCGCGCCGACGGTGCGGCGCAGGGCCAGTTCACGCCGGCGCGTGGGTGCCCGGGCGAGCAGAAAAATGCCGATATTGACCGCCGCGACCACGGCAATCAGCATGGTGGTCAACAGCATTCCGGAGACCTGGCGCCGCGCCTCGCGGTGAAGTCTGGGGTTCTCGACCAGACCTCGAACCACCAGCAGCTCATTGGCATCTGGTGCCATAGCCCGTTGGACTGCTGGCAGCTCGTCAAACAGATGGGCGAGTTCGGCCTCGACCGCCTGTGGTGAGGCTGACGGCTGAAGGCGTCCAAAAATTTTCCACATCGCAAAATTGTCGAGCAGCGGCATGGGAAATGATGAAAGATCGGCAAAGTAGCTGGTGTAAGGTGCCCAGAACAGATAGTCGGCGCCGCCGACACCGCCAAAGCTGGCATCCAAAAGGCCAATAATCCGCCAACTGTGGTCACCGATCGGAATGTCGCGTCCGATGATGTCCGGATCGGCGTCAAAGTGATGGCGCCAGAAGCTTTCGCTCAGCACCATCACGCGCGCGCCGTCGTTGGCAAAATCGTTCTCGTCGAGACCGCGACCAAGGCGCAGGCGGGGTTCGAGCAGCTCGAAGTAGCCGGGCAGCACGGCCGCGACATGTCCGTCAACCGGCCGACCATCAATCGCGACCTCATCCATGAAGCTGGCGAAGGACTCGCCGGACAGGCCCGCCAGAGTCTGACTGTCGGTATTGATCTGCCGGGCCAGAGCCGCGTTAACGGTGCCCATGGACTGCTCATTGCGCGACCCCACGCTGATCAGATCATGTGGCTTGCCCACGCCCGACGGACTGCCCAGATGAAGTTCGGACCACAGGCTGGCCATGCCCGCCACCAGCGCCATGGCCGCGGCCATGGTCAGCACGGCCAGAGCCGTTTGCCAAGGGGTCTTGCGATAGATGCGCCAGGCGTGGCGCAGGTCAAGTCGAAGCGCGTCAATCACGCCGAATGATCCTGGTCGGACTCAATATGCCCGTCTTTCATGTGCAGTCGGCGCCCGGCGCGGGCGGCGTAGTCCGCATCGTGCGTCACCATGACCAGAGTGGAGCCGGCCTGGTGAAGCTCATCGAGCAGGTTCATGATGCGCTGCCCTGATTCGGAGTCCAGGTTGCCTGTCGGCTCGTCGGCCAGCAGCAGCGACGGTCCTCCGGCCAGCGCGCGGGCGATGGCGGCGCGCTGCTGCTGGCCGCCGGAAAGCTGGGCCGGCCGATGCTCGGCCCGCGCGCTCATGTCGACGCGCTCAAGAGCCTCGTCAACAGCGGCCTGCCGCTCGTCGGCGCTGACTTTGCCGCGGTAGATGAGCGGCAGCTCGACGTTTTCGCGCACGGTCATCTCCGGGATCAGGTTGAAGCTCTGAAAGATGAAGCCGATCTCGCGATTGCGCAGGCGGGCGCGCTCCTCGGCATCGATTTCCGTAACCGGCACCCCGGACAGAAAGTACGCGCCCGAAGTGGCTTCATCGAGCAGGCCAAGGATCGACAGCAGGGTGGATTTGCCGCAGCCCGACGGGCCCTGGACGGCGAGGTATTCACCCGCCCGGACTTCCAGGTCAATGCCCCCCAAAGCGTGCGTTTCCATCTGTTCGGTCAAATAAATTCGTCTGAGATCGTGTAGCTGAATCAGCGGTCGGGCGGGTTCATTCATGGACATAGTCTCGGATGGCTTAATTGATACGGATGTGTTCGTAATCCAGATAGTCCTGCATATCGGCCAGAATCAGCGTGTCGCCCGGACTCAGGCCATTCAGGACCTCGGCCCGGGTGCTCGACAGACGGCCGATTTCAACCGCCACGCGCTGGCCGCGATTGCCGTTGCGAATGAACAACTGGTAACGCTGGTTTTCATCACGCACGCCAGTCGGGCGCGGAATATGCACGACATCATCAAGGCGTTCGAGCTCGATGCGGCCGCTGATGGTCTGATCCGGGCGCAGCACCGGCCGCCCTTCGCTCAACAGGGCGACGTCAATGGAGATGCTGCGTTCGCTTGCGGTCGGGTCGATGCGAATGACCTCGCCATCAATCACGCCGCGTCCGGTTTCCAGCCGAACGGGCATGCCGGGCAGGACATGGACTGCCTCGCGTTCGGGCACGCGCAATCGCGCGATCAGATGGGACGGATCGACTATCCGTGCGACCAGCTCGCCGGCGGTGAGCCGTTCACCCTCGCTGACGTTGACCTCCTGGATCACGCCGGAGAATCCAGCCGGCACCTGAAGCTGATCAACCAGCGACTCAAGATGCGCAACCTGATCGCGCTGCCGGGCCAGGCGGGCTTCGGTGGCGCGTTCCTTGGCAGCTCGGTGTTCCGGTGAGCGAGCCAGGCGTGCCTGTTCGGCTTCCAGGCGTTTTTTGAGCTGTTCGACGCGCAGGCGAGAGCGCTCCAGCTCGATGGCCGAATACACCTGCGCCCCGCTGAGTTCTTCCTGGGCCTGGAGTTCGAGCAGCGCACCGGTGTATTCGGCTTCCGCGCTGGCCAGTTGGGCGACGATATCGAGATGGCGATTTTCGGCATCCACCTCTTCGACCGCTTCTTCGGCTTCCGCCGCGGCCAGATCCCAGCGGGCCTGGGTCAACTGTTCCTCTACTTCGGGGCTGCTCATGATCACCAGAACATCGCCAGGCTGGACATGATCGCCGGGTAGCACGCGGACCTCCTCGATCACGCCGGCGCTGCGATTGGTGACCGCCCGGATATGTGGCGCGATGAGCTGGCCGGAGGCCGACACCTCGCGCAGCATCTGGCCGCGCTCGGCCTGGCCGGTCCAGATGCGTTCGCCCTCAACGGCCGGTGGGCGGTCCAGCAGAATCAGGGCGCCGATGGTCAGTGCCACAACGACAGCCGCCAGAGCCAGCATGGGGCTGCGTTTAAGCC
Organism: uncultured Wenzhouxiangella sp.; assembly: GCA_937876395.1. Classification (GTDB taxonomy): domain Bacteria; phylum Pseudomonadota; class Gammaproteobacteria; order Xanthomonadales; family Wenzhouxiangellaceae; genus Wenzhouxiangella. The sequence continues at coordinate 7,511 of CALEIM010000064.1, forward strand.
AGCGATGCCGGCTGGACTGACTGCGCTGAATATCCACTCGGGTGGGTCTTTTTTCTTTATCCTTCGGCCAAGATCCCCAAGCGACACGTTCGGGTGGCGCTCGCCGGTTCAGTGTAACCCACCGGAATCAGCGCGCTGACCATGATCGAGGCATCCGCCGAGGAACCGGCGGTTATCGAATATCTGAAAACACCGCCGAATCGTGGCCAACTGCCGGGTTTGGCCGTTCGTTTAATCCAATCGTTTAATCCAATCATTTAATCCAATCGTTGGGATATTCGCTCCCGTGCGGTTAATTTAACCAATTGCTGCGCAAGATTTGCCACTCGCGTTTGCCCGTAAACGATGCCAGAGCCTGAAAATAAAGCGGGTCAGCGCGTCCCGCTATACTGGCACGGGAATTGCTGGGTAGTCATCAGTGCATATCCGACCAATCAGGAAAACCAGATGGAAAAGCGTCCTTTCTCATCCAATGTCCACGAGCTGGATCCTGCGCAGCACCCGGAGCGCAGCGTGGTGCCGGCCGATCAGCTTGAGCGCATTATTGCCCGCGCCGCGGTGCTGCAGAATGCCAGCGGGGAAGGCCATGAGCGCCGTCTGACACCCGAGGAGATTGTCAGCATCGGTGAGGAGGTGGGTCTGTCGCCCGAGCACGTCCGGCGCGCCCTGGCCGAGTGGCGGGCCGATTCCCTGGCGCCTCCAGAGCCTGAGGATGACCCGTTTGCCGCGCGCCTGGTGGGGCCTGCGCATGTGCGCGTTCGGCGCATTATTGCCGGCGAGGCGGGCGCGGTTCATCGGCGCTTCGAGCGGCATCTGCGCGAGACCGAGCTGATGCGCCCGATACGTCAGCGTGCCGACGAGTCGCTGTGGGAAGCCAGCGAAGGCCTGGCCACCAGCCTCAAGCGCGGTCTGTCGTGGGCATTTGGTGAAGATGGGCGCAGCTACGAGCTGTCCGAGCTTAAATCGCTGGGTATTGTCACCGCCGAGGCCGGCGAAGACAGCACCATGGTCACTCTGACCGCTGATTTATCTGAAGAGCGTGATGACACGCTGTCCGGCTGGGCCTGGACGCTGTTTGGCATGGCTGCTGTCGGCCTGGCTTTTGTGATCATTGCGGGTAGCTGGTGGGCCTGGCTGCTGCTGCTCGGCGCGGTCGGCGGCGCGGTGGCTGGGCCGTGGATGATGACGCGAGGTTTTCGCAACTCGCGCCGGCGTGCGGCGCTGCTGCTGGAAGGTCTGCTTGATCAGCTTGAACCCCGGCGCTACTGATCCGGCCACCGACCAGCGGGTGGCCAGAACAGCGGCCGGTTTCGCTTCAGGGGCCGGAAAGCTCGAAGCGGTCTTCGAAAAGAATGGAGGACTCGCCGTAAATGAACTTGCGGCTGAGCGTCTGGGAGCCCATTTTCACTTCAAAGCGCCACACACCCTCATAGCTGGGGTCGGTTCCGAGCGTGTTCCAGTTCCACCACCACCAGGCCGCGTTGTATTCGGTGGGCTGGGCCGGGTTGAAATCAAAATCCCATGAAGTGTAGAGCGCACCGTCGGGCCGATACAGGCTCAACTTGATCGTGTCTTGGGTATCGAGCGCGTCGCGCAGGTAGATGGCAAACCAGACCGGAGCACCAAACGGCAGTTGCTCGGTGAGCGCGGCGGCCTCTTGGCCCGGGTTGGGGCAGCTTACGGCCATTGATGGCGCGGCATCATGGACGCCGATGGCGTTGAGCGCGGTATCGCGGTACGGGCGCTGGCTCTGCCACAGTGAGTCGCCCGCCCGGCATGCCCCGGCATGCGGCTCGTAAATGGTTGCCCCGACCTGATTCGACGAGCGCAGCTCCAGATGCAGATGCGGCCCGGTCGAGTTTCCTGAGCTGCCGACCAGGCCTAGAAATTCACCGGCAGCCACGGTACTGCCCACCGATTTATTGGTCAGCGAGCCTTTTTTCATGTGCCCGTACCAGGCCACGCTGCCGTCGGCGTGCTGAACGTATACCGCGTTCCAGGGGTCGCCTTCCATTTCGCAGCTTCGGTCATTGTTGCCATCATGCCTGGCCAGAATGGTGCCGGGAGCGACGGCCACGATCTCGATCATTTCCTGATCCATCATTCGCCACGGGAAAGGCCACAGGAAATAGTCGATCCCGGCGTGGTTGTAGCCTGAACTGAGATCGTAGGTGCGCTGCTTGCACATGTAGTCCAGCAGCTGGTTGGGAAAGTTGGGGTCCAGATCGACGAAGCCTGAAACGCCGTGATAGTCATCGAACTCGAAACCGGGCCGGGCGCGCAGCGGCCAGCCCAGGCTGAAGGGGTCGATGCTGGTTCCGCCGCGTGCAAGCAGACCGGCCAGCTCCAGCCGCTGGGCGGATTCGGCAAGCTCCTGCTCGATGGCCAGGCGCTGAGCGGGCGTCATGTGGTCGGAAAAGGCGGCGGCATCGACAAAGCCGCCGCCGAAATCGTCGGGCGGGCGTGCTGACAAGGGAAGGGCGATCAGCAGGATCATAGTGGCAACGCAGATTTTTGCTGGCATGGTGGTTTCCTGAAAGGGCCGTCCCAACGGCCGGGTATTAAGGGAACGCGCTATTGGACTCTGAACCGGCTCAGCTTTGTTCCTGAACTCAGTTTCTGCGGTGTTTTTTTCTGACGGGATACGGTGAACTTTGGCCCGGCGGCGCCATGCTGAAGCGCTTGTAGCTCCACAGGTACTGGGCCGGATCGCGACGAATCTCGTCTTCGAGCCAGCCGTGCATCACCGTCAGGGCCTGGTAGGGATCGGCATCGGCAATGGCCTCGTCAGCCGGCACCAGGCGCAGAGCCCAGCCGCGGCCAGCGTCGAGTCGACGCGCGCTGATGAATACCACCGCAGCACCCGTGCGGTGGGCCAGGCGGTTGAGCAGGGTGCCGCTCAAGGCCGGTTGACCAAAAAATGGTACGAATACACCTTCGCCCTGCTTGGGTTGCTGATCGGCCAGAATGCCGACGGCTTGACCACCGCGCAGTCCAGCGAGCAGCCGGCGCATCGCCGCTGAGCCGCTGGCGACCATGCGGCAGCCGAAGCGGCCTCGCGTTTGTGTGATCAGGTGGTCGAAGCCGGCATCGCGCGGCGCCTTGTACAGCGCGGTCAGCTCGGTGTTGAGCGACAACCACAGCGGCAGCATTTCCCAGTTGCCAAAGTGGGCACCGACCAAAATCGTACCGCGTCCCGATTCAATCAGTTCGCGCGTTGCCGGCCAGCCTTCGACCGAGCGAATATGGCGGTCAATATGCTTGGCAGACCAGAACGAAACGGCCCCGGTTTCGAGTACCAGGCGGGCAGTTTCAACCAGATGCTGGCGATAAATCTGCTCGCGCTGATGCCGATCAAGTTCGGGAAAACACAGCGCAAGATTGGTGCGAACGATGGCATGCCCCCGCCAGGGGATAAAGCGCAGCAGCCAGCCCAGCACCCACCCGAGTCGGTACAGCAGTGGCAGCGGCAGCCAGGCGAGCAGACGCAGCAGGGCAGTGGCAAGATGGACTTTCATTGGTTCCCGGTCGACGCGGAATGCGGCTGGCCGAATGATACCGGATTGCTGGCCCGGGTAAAATTATCCTGGTTCTTCCCTGGAAAAAAAGTGTACGGATGATCGGACTGTTGCAGCGCGTTCAGTTGGCCGCGGTGGCCATTGACGGTCAGACCGTGGCCGCGATCGGTCCGGGGGTTTTGCTGTTGGCCGGTTTTCGGCGCGGCGATCGCGCCGAGCGGATTGAGCGCTTTGTGGAGCGGGTGCTGAACTATCGCATTTTTGCCGACGATCAGGGCCGCATGAACAGGAGCCTGCGCGACATCGGCGGCAGCCTGCTGGTGGTGCCGCAGTTCACCCTGGCGGCCGACACCAGTTCCGGCAATCGACCAAGCTTCACGCCGGCCGCCGCACCGGATGAAGGCGAGCGCCTGTTTGCCGCTCTGATCGAGCAGTGCGAAAAAGCCTGGCCGGACAGCTCCTTTGGCCGCTTCGGCGCCGATATGCAGGTCAGCCTGATCAACGACGGGCCGGTGACCCTGTGGCTGGAGGTGGATTAGTAGCAGCTCACTCGATGACGGGTGGTGCCGTGCTGAAGATGACCGGGCCGGCGCCGCCGAGCAGGCGTCCGGACGGGGTTTGCAGCCTGGCTTCCAGGCGATGCAGGCCCGGTTCGGACACGTGGACTCCGGTTTCCAATGAATGAACCGGTTTGAGCGCCTGACCGTCGAGAATGAGCACGATCTCGGCGCTTGGCGGAATGTCGATGTCGCTGGCCATGATGACCTTTAGGCTGGAGCCCAGCAGGGTGATGGTCTGACCGTCGGCCGGCTGTTCGATGCGGAAGTTCATCGCCTGTTGCGGCGCTGCTGTATCGTTGGCCGGATCAACTTCAGGCAGGGCGTCCGCCCCGCCTTCAAGCACGTTGAGCTCGGGCAGCACCATTGGCTCGGCATCGTCGTCAGGCTTCTGGTCGGTGTAGGTGACGTTGCCGTGTTCATCGACCACGCGATAGATTTCCTGGGCCTGCGCGCTGGCGGCCAGCAGCACAGACAGCAACAGAATCATGGACAGGGTTTTCATTACTACCTCATTAGCTTGAGTAGTACATGTCGAACTCGACCGGATGGGTGGACATTCTCAGGCGCGTGACCTCTTTCATCTTCAGCGCAATATAGGCGTCGATGAGGTCATCGGAGAACACGTCGCCGGCCTTGAGGAAATCGCGGTCGGCGTCGAGCGCTTCCAGAGCCTGATCCAGTGCGTGGCAGACGCGCGGGATATCGCGCTCCTCTTCCGGCGGCAGGTCGTAGAGATCCTTGTCCATCGGCGGGCCGGGATTGATCTTGTTCAGAACGCCGTCCAGGCCGGCCATCAGCATGGCGGAGAAAATCAGGTAGGGGTTGCCCACCGCATCGCCAAAGCGGACCTCGATGCGCCGCGCCTTGTCCGAGCTGACCCACGGCACCCGGCAGGACGCCGAGCGGTTGCGCGCCGAATAGGCCAGCAGTACCGGCGCTTCGAAGCCGGGTACCAGGCGCTTGTAGCTGTTGGTCGTCGAGTTGGCAAAGGCGTTGAGCGCGCGGGCGTGTTTGAAAATGCCGCCGATGTAATGCAGGGCCGTCTCGCTTAAGCCGCCGTAGCCGTCGCCGGCAAACAGGTTGCGGCCGTCTTTTGAAAAGCTTTGATGGACGTGCATGCCCGAGCCGTTGTCGCCGACCAGGGGCTTGGGCATGAAGGTGGCGGTGCGACCGTGGCTGTGGGCGACGTTGTGAATGACATACTTGGTGATCTGCAGCTCGTCGGCCTTGCGCACCAGCGTATTGAAGCGCGTGCCGATCTCGCACTGGCCGGCGGTGCCGACTTCGTGGTGATGCACCTCGACCGGGATCCCGCAGGCCTCCAGGGTCAGGCACATCAGCGCGCGCAGATCGCTCAGACCGTCGACCGGCGGCACCGGGAAATAGCCTCCCTTGACGCGCGGACGGTGGCCGTGATTGCCGTCCTCGAAACGCTTGTTGGTGTTCCAGGCGGCTTCTTCCGCATCAATGGCGAAGGAGCAGCCGGAGATGTCATTTTTCCAGCGCACGTCGTCAAAGATGAAAAACTCCGGCTCGGGGCCGAAATAGGCCGCATCGGCAATTCCACTGGACTGCAGCCAGGCTTCAGCCCGCCGGGCCAGCGAACGCGGACAGCGGCCGTAGCCCTGGAGCGTGTCGGGCTCGAGAATATCGCAGATGATGTTGAGCGTCGGATATTCGGCAAACGGATCTCGGTAGGCGGTCTCAGGATCGGGCATGATGACCATGTCGGATTCGTTGATGCCTTTCCAACCGACGATCGAGGAGCCGTCGAACATCTTGCCTTCCTCGAACATCTCCTGATCAACGGCGTGGGCCGGAACGGTCAGATGCTGTTCCTTGCCCAGGGTGTCGGTGAAACGCAGATCGACAAACTGGATGTCTTCGGCTTCAATGCGCTGGATGATGTCGTTGGCGGCCATGATGGCGGGGACCTCGGAGTCGGGTGGGGACAATTTCATATCGCGTGCCAGGACATGAGCCGCTGTTTCCGGCCAGCCAATGACAATCGCTGCGCATATTCTACGCAACTCGGACCAACAGCGCCCAATTTTTGATAGTCCAGCGCCGAAGCGACTACCTAATTACGCCGGTTTACAAACGATTGAAAAGGCCGAGTTTCGCATCGTAACCATCGAAAAAACAGCAGGTTACGATATGGTTCACAACGTGGCTCAGTTTTCAGGAGGGCCTGAGTAGGATCAGATTCCTGAAAAAATATGGCGCCGACAAGCCTGCCACGATGCAGGGCGACGAATAGTGCCGCTCAAAGGCTCTGATGTGATTCGGTCAAGCTGTAGAGCAGGGCGATCCCAACTGAACGGGCGGGACGCCAGCGCGGTGCGACCGGCAGCCTGAGCACGCGCCCACCCGCGCCGTCAAAGTGCCCTTCATGCCCGCAGGACGCACCGACCGCAACGCCGAAGTTGCTCTGAGAGAGGGGTCGAGCGTGTCCACTTGGGTGGATGGCGCCGCAGAGTGGGCCAGGTTCGCGACTAAACGTTCCTCGCTTGGCCTGCGCAGCCAATAATTCATGATTCTGGTCGGGAGCGGAAAGGGAAAGCCAAGCGCGGAGAAGGCAACGCGAATCGTGAGAAGAGAGATTGGAAAAGTCATCAAATTGCTGTAGGCTGGACTCTCCCCTCGTGATCGGGGTTTTCGGGGAGCCGCCATGAACAAATCCATACCGACAGTAGGCATCGTGTTTGTATTACTCTTCCTTGGCGGTGAAGCAAGTGGTCAGCTGTGGGACCTAGGATTTAACAGTCCCGTTATACGATCCGATTACCCTGACCCAATCACAGGAACCGCAACATCTCCTCTTTCGATTGATAGCACATGTCTATGGGGAGGCGCCTGTGTACAACATAGCGGCATTTTTGAATAGTCAAATTGGTGGGAACTAGGTAATGCTGGCACGGAAGACCTTCATTACGTCGCGCATTTCAATTTAGAGCCAGCTTTTTTCCCTTCTGGACCGACTGCGCATGGCTCCAGTTGCAGTGGACAAAGCGCGCCGTTTCCCTATGGCCCGCCAGCGCAAAGTTTGCCGATGGGACTGCCGGGCAGTGACATTTTTGGGTTCACTACAGAGAATCAGTCTGATCCAGGCAACTGGAGAATGCACTTTGTTCTCAGGCTGGACCTGACGAAACCTTTGTTTTCAACCTGCCAGCCTTCCTTTCCGGATGCCATTGAAGGTGCGCCGTATGCTCATTACAACATATTTAATGAATGGACCTATGATACAAGTGATATTGGATGGACCGGACTCTGGATTTCATATCAAGGGATGGAAACCTTCTAGAAGGTAGCTTGGTTTATTTGTGCTTCACACTTTTTTATGAGCGTGGACCGGTCTGTCTCAGGCACTTCTCACACCAGTTGCCGAATAAAACTTGGTCTATTACTACGTATTGGCGTCTGAAGTCATTTAAGAGCAAGGTACTGCTAGCCTTTAGCTCGATTGCCATGGAGTTCAAAGAAAAACATGTCTGATTTGCTAGAAAAAATTCGTGAACGGGAATGGTTTTATGATTTTGAGCTTCCCGATGGTAGCCGGACGTCAACGTACCATAGTGGCCAGTTAAGCGAGATTCACGCAACTCGTTGGCATATGCTCAAGCAATATCTGGATTCCGTATTTTCGGATAGCATAGGCCAAGTAAATGCGCTCGACCTGGCCTCCCATCAGGGTTGGTTTGCAGTCCAATTAGCGCAGTCTGGAGTAGGTAAAGTTCATGGGATTGAAGCGCGCGCAAGCCATGTTGACGACAGTCGCCTGATTTCAGAAGCATTGGGTTTGCGTAACGTGCGGTTTACGCATAGCGACATTTTTGACTTGGATGTTCATGCATTAGGTAGTCATAGGCTGGTGCTGATGTTCGGCCTGCTGTATCACGTTGAAAATCCGGTCGGTGCATTGCGATTGGCGCGAGCACTTTGCAGCGGACTATGCGTGATCGAGACTCAGATTGTCCCTGGAATGACGGGACTGGTAGATTTTGGAAGCTACAGGTTCGTGCGCCCGCTGCGTGGGACGTTTGGTGTTATTGACGAAACAGAAGAAACGCATGGCCCTGAAACCGGCGTTACCGGGATTTGCCTGGTTCCTAGCCTGGAGGCCCTGATGTGGCTGATTGACAAGGTGGGGTTCCGCCGCGCTGAAGTTCTCTCCCCACCTGAGGGCGCCTACGAACAACTTTTGT
>CALEIM010000065.1 GCA_937876395.1 uncultured Wenzhouxiangella sp.
GATGAAGAACAATTCGAACTGCACTATCAGCCTAAAATTGATGTAACCAGCGGCCGCGTCACCGGAGCTGAAGCATTGCTGCGCTGGATGCATCCAACCAAAGGTACAATTCCACCAATAGACTTTATTCCGGTGCTGGAAACGACGGTCAAGAGGATGAAAAGCGATACATAAAAATGTTAGGCAGAAAAGTGTATGAATACGCATTGAAATACGTTCCCTTGGCGATGAAAGACTGTTTTGACAAAAGCGGAGAACAGATTGATGCCCTGAAGATGGTCTTTTTGCATCAGGCCAATGAGAAAATGGACCAAGCGATCATTGACAGGTTTTTTGAGCTTTACGGGATTCAGGAAGTTCCTCAGTATATGATGCCTATGAATATATCGTTTATGGGAAATAGTTCCGTTGCGACGATTCCGACCCTGCTGCACCAGGGCATGGTGTGCGCTGGCGTGCCCTACACCGAGACGGCGCTGAACACCACCCTGTCCGGCGGCACGCCCTATGGTCCCTCGCATGTCGAATCCGCCTCGCCAGATGGCGGACTGACGGAGGATGAGGTCACGCTGGCACGTGCGCTGGGCCGGCGTGTGGCAACCCTGGCGCTGCGGCTGCGACGCCGGAACTGACCGTGCGCCGCGGCCGGCACCAGCCGGCCCGCCGCATGCGTCACGCGAAGCTCAGCTATCGCCCAGCACCTGGCGGATGAACGGCACGGTCAGTGGCCGCTGCGCCTCCAGTGAGGCCGCGTCCAGTCTTTCCAGCAAGGCATGCAGGCTGGCCATGTCGCGCGCGAAGCGCCGCTGCAGGTACTGCAGTGTTTCGGCCGGCAGCTCCAGTCCGCGCGCTGCCACGAGCTGCCCACCTGCGCGCAGCGTTTTCCCCGGGACGCGCGCGCGCAGCTCGTTGAGCGGCGCGGCCACGTCCAGCGGGGTTAAATTGAACTGGAAACGTCCGCGACGCTGGGTGTACCAGCGCACGTGACCGGCCGGGCCTTGAAGAAAGGCATCAAGTCCATCGGCCAGCAACACCGCCCGCTCGGCACAGTTGGCCAAATCACGCGTCCGTTCGGCGAGCGGATCGAGGGCACGGGCCAGGGCCTGCAGGGCGCGCAGCAGATTCTTGAGCGCGGGTAGCTGTCTGGTCAGGGCGGCAAACTCACCGCGCGGCGGCAGGTTGAGACACTCTGATTGGGCCTGCTCGGAGGTGGTACGCAAAGCCTCGATCGGCTCGCGCAGCAGTTTGAGGCTGCCAGCCGCGCCAGCGCAGGCAGCCAGGGCATCGCGCGCCAGTTCACGAAGCTGCCAGGCGCTCAGCCCGCGTGAAAAGAAGCGCATGGCCGTGTCCGGCACCTGATGCGCCTCGTCGATCACGACCGTTTCGGCACCCGGCAGCACCTCACCAAAGCCGCTCTGTTTGAGCGCCATGTCGGCAAACAGCAGATGATGGTTGACGACCACGAGATCGGCGTCCTGAGCCCGGCGCCGCGCCTTGACCAGATGACAGTCGGAATAAAAAGGGCATTCGGTACCCAGACAGTTATCCTGGGTTGAGGTCGCCAGGGGCCAGACCGGTGAGCTGGCTGGAATTGCATCGACTTCGCTGATCTCGCCGCTGCTGGTCGCGTCAGCCCAGCGCCGGATCAGGTGCAGTTGCTGCATTACTTCAGCATCCAGACCGGGTTCGTCAAGATGGCGTTCGAGACGGTGCAGGCACAGATAATTGCTGCGCCCCTTGAGCAGGGCGATCTTGCGTTCGGCGCCGACGGCACGCAGGGCCAGCGGCAGATCACGGTGAAAGAGCTGGTCTTGCAAATTGAGTGTGCCGGTGGACACGATGCTGCGCTCGCCGCGCAAAATCAGCGGCACCAGGTAGGCCAGCGTCTTGCCGGTGCCGGTCGCCGCTTCGGCAATCAGGTCCTCGCCGGTGGCCAGGCAGTCAGCGATGGTTTTGGCCAGCTCAAGCTGTCCGGCGCGCGGCCGAAAACCCGGCAGTAGCTCGGCCAGCGGGCCATCCGCACCAAACAGGCCGCCAAGCTGATCGCTCACGGTAGCCGTCACACTCAAAAGCGTTCGGGTGCCTTGACCGGACAGATCAGGCGACGTTCCCGCGCTTGAGATGCTGCAAGCATCTGACCGCGGCGCTCAAGAGCCAAAGCCATCGTCTCCCAGTTGCGCTGGCAGATATCGCCAACCTGCGGACCCAGCTCCCAGGAGCGCCGGGCGTACTGTTCGGCCTGTTCCCAGCGGCCGCGAACAAGCTGCAGCTCGGCCATTTGCTGAAGCAGCTCAGGATCGCGCGCTTCAATGCGCAAGGCGCGTTCCAGATGGGCTTCGGCGCGATCAAAGTCGCCGTCGGCCTGGGCCGTTTCAGCCGCAGCTTCAAGTTCCCGGACGGCCGGATTGCGCAGCGGGTAAACCTGCAGCTCACCGCTTTCGCCCTCGGCCGGTGCCCGGACTCGCTCAGCCACGGCCGGATCATCCAGCGTTGGCTGCCAGGCGCAGGCCGACAGCATCAGGGCCGCTGCAAGCAAAGCATAAGTCGGCGCGGTCAGCGACCGTTTGCAATCGGATGGCATGGTTGATTGGTTCCGTTGTGCGTTGCACCTGGATTCTAACCCGCCTCAGACGTTCCGGATGATCCACGTATCTCGGCCATTTCTGCGTCTGGAGTTTTTGCCGGTCTTCCGTTCTCCGCTCGCCATCCTCGGTTGTCTTTTCCTTTGCGCGCCTTTGCGAGAGACTTTTCAATTGCCGAACGGCCAGCGACCGGGCGCCGACATGCAGTCGGACAGCGCATCGGGCTGGCTGCCGGAAATGAAGGGAACGGCCAGCGCGGACGGGCAGTTTTCATCGGCCAGTTCTGCTTGCGGCCAGTCGATCCAGAACCACTCGATGCCCTCGGGCCAGGCGCGCCGCACGCGGTGTTCATCCAGCGCTCCGAACAGTTCGGCAAAAACCGGCAGCGCGGTGCTGGCACCGCCAACGGCGGCCGGACGATTGTCATCCCGGCCCGCCCAGACCACGCCCAGCCAGTCGTCGCTGTAGCCGACAAACCAGGCGTCGCGCTGCGCGTTGGTGGTGCCGGTTTTGCCGCGCAGATCGGCGTCCGGAAGGCGTACGCTCAAGCCGCGCCCGGTGCCGTGAGTGACCACCCGTCGCAGGGCGAAATCCACCAGCGCGAGTGCTTCGCGGGCGGCAAGTGGCTTGAGGCGCAGCGGATAACGACCGATCAGCTCGCCCTCGCTGTCGACCACCTCGCGAATGCTGCGCAACGGCGCGCTGTAGCCTTCCGCGGCCAGCGGTTGATAGAGCTGGGCAACCTGCAACGGCGAGAGATTGACCGCGCCGAGGAACGCCGCCGGATGCGCGCTGCGGCCGGGCTCCACGCCGAGCTGGCGCATCAGGGCGAACAAGGCGTCGACGCCCACCGCCAGACCAATCCTGACGCTGGCCTGGTTATAGGATCCGGTCAGCGCTTCCATCAGCGGCACGCGGCCGTGACTGATGCCGTCATGATTGACCGGGCTCCAGTCATCGGCGCCGGGAATTTCCAAAGTCAGTGGCTCATCGGCAACCGGTGTTGCCAGGTTGAACTCCGCGGGCCTGGCCAGCGCGAGCAGATAGACCAGCGGCTTGATCACCGAGCCAACCTGGCGGCGCGCATCCAGCGCGCGGTTGAAGCCTTGCCGCCGCGGATCACGATCACCGAGCAGCGCACGCACCTCACCGCTGCCGGGCTGAACGAGCACGACCGCGCCCTGCAATGAGCCAGGCTCATTTTCGGCGGCTGCCAGACCGTTGGCCAGAGCCTGCTCGGCATGACGCTGGGCGGAAGGCGACAGGGTGGTGAAGATATGCAGACCACGGCCCCGCAAATCCCGATCGCGGTAATCGCTGCGCAACTGGCGCCGCACCAGGTCGAGAAATGCGCTGTACTGTCCGGCGTCCGGTGCCAGGCCCGGTCGGAGACCCAAGCCGGTCTGACGGTAGCGGGCCAGATCGGCCGCATCGATCAAGCCGGTCTCCTGAAACATCCGCAAAACCTGATCACGCCGCTGCCGGGCACGCTCAGGGTTGCGCACCGGGTGATACCAGGATGCGCCACGCACCATGCCGACCAGCAGCGCGATCTGGCCCGGATCCAGGGCGCTGACCGGTTGGCCGAAATAATACTCGGCCGCCGAACCGAAGCCGTGAATGGCACGCTCGCCGACCTGGCCAAGGTAGACCTCATTGAGCCAGGCCTCAAGTATGGCGGCCTTGGAATAGCGTGCTTCCAGACTCAGCGCCATGACCGCCTCGTTGAACTTGCGCAACACGCTGCGCTCGGGCGTCAGAAACAGGTTCTTGACCAGCTGCTGGGTGATTGTGCTGCCGCCCTGCACAACCTCGCCGTGACGCAAGTTGACCCAGGCGGCGCGCAGCAGGCCGCGCGGGTCAACGCCAAGATGATGTTTGAAACGCCGATCCTCGACCGCCTGAGCTCCGGCCACCATCAGCGATGGAAATTCGGCCAGTTCCCGCGGCGTGCGAATACGCTCATCGAACGGCATCAGGCGCCCGATTTCGGCCGGCGGCAGGCGCCGCACGCCACCGTCGTCAAAGCGCAACCGCCGGTCGGCAACCTCCATTCGGGCCTGCCAGGCAGCCTGCCGGCCGTCGGGAAAATCAAACGCCGGCGCATGAATGACAAACTGCGCATCATTCAGGCTGAAACGACCCGGCCGCGCAGGTGAACCGGCGCGCAGGCCGGCCGCTTCCAGCTCGACGATCAGATCCGGCACGCTAATTTCAAGCCCGTCGAACAGCTCCAGCGGGCGGGCATAAATGCGGCTGGCCTCGGTCAGGTGACGGTCGGCAAAACGCAGCGTGGCCTGGCGATCCAGCCACCACAGCCAGGGACCGAACAGTCCGATCATCAATCCGACCAGAAACAATACGACGCATAGCCGCCAGGCGCGGCGAGATTTGCGCCCGGCCTTTTTCTTCCCCTTTGAGGGACGTCGTTTGCGTTTGCCGGTCATTCAAAGGTGACAGCTAAAGGTGACAAGGGCCAGGTGTTGAAGGATAATCGACCGTTTATGTTTTCGGGCTGTCCTGAGCGGACCGGCACCGTTGCAGTATACCGCCCGGCCACGCCGGCCTTGAATCTTCAGGACCGTCCAAACTTCCGGTGAATCAGGCTGAAACGACAGATTACGCGCCGCTGCCCATCGTCTTGAGCGAGGCGCACTCGACGATTTCCAAACCTTGGCTCGACGCGCTTGGCGACCAGTTTCAGGTCGCTCCGCTGATTGCCGGGCCGGGCCGGGCCGGCGCCGAGTTTGAGCACCTGCCCGACAGCAGCGGGCCTTGGTGGCACTGGCTTGAGCGCCTGAGTGCCGCACGCGGCAAAAACGGTGTTGTACTGATTGCCGCCGGGCTGGAGCTGCCGCGCGGTTTTCATGAGCGCCTCAACCAACTCCTGAGCGGCGATCAGCTTCCGGCCCTGCTCGGCCTGCCCGGCAATCACGAGGATGCGTTCAACCCCTGGCTCGACATCGATTCGCTGCCGGCTCCCGCCGTGCTCGACGCGCTGGTCAACGCCGCAGCGGATGAACGCTTTGCCCCGATCGCCCAGGCGCCAGAGCGTTTGGCAATTATTACTCCGGGACAGGTCGACGCAGCCTGCAAGCTGGCAGCTGCAGGAAAAAGCCAGCTCTACGACGCCATCTGGATTCACGATCCTGAATATGAACCCGCAGCCGGCCAGGTGTTGCCGCCGGAACTCGCCGCGGCCTGCGGGCATCTGCGCCTGGCGCTGTCGATGCTTGGCGATGACGAGCGCGATCAACCGCTGCCGCTGTTTGGCGCCGGGGGCCGATCCGTGGTCCTGCACATCAGCCACGACTGGGGCGGCGGCGTAGCCCGCTGGATCAGCGATATCGTCGCGGCCGACACGGAGCATGATCATCTGGTGCTGTCATCGTCCGGGCACAGCGATGGCAAGATTCACGGCCAGCACCTCAAGCTCTATGCCGCCGGCCCCGGCCGCGGCCTGGTGCGTCGCTGGACCCTGTCGCCCGCGATTGCCGATACGGAAGTCAGCCATGGTCGCTATCGGGCGCTGCTTGAACATCTGATCTCGCGCTACGGCATTGACCGCATCGTGGTCTCCTCGCTGATCGGCCACAGCCTGGATGCGCTGGCCAGCGGCCTGCCCACGCTGACGGTACTGCACGATTTCTATCCGGCCTGGCCGGTGCTGGACCGCGACCCACTGGACTACACCGCAGCCTCGGGCGATATCGACATCGAACGCGCCCTGAAGGACAGCGCCAAAAGTTTCCTGTTCGCCAGCCGTGACGCCGCACACTGGCAGCATCTTGCCCAGCAGTGGCTGGCGCGGGTCGATGCCCGGAGCGTTCAGCTCATGGCTCCGACCGAGCAGGTAGTCGAACGCTGGCGGCGCCTGAGCGGCGATCCGCTGGATCAGGCCAGGATCGTGCCCCACGGCTATCGTGGCTGGCCGAAGACGCAACCGCAGGTCGAACCACGTCGACTCGACGATGGCCGTCTCAACCTGGTGGTGGTCGGCCGCCTCAGCCCCGGCAAGGGCCTGGAGCTGCTGGACCAGGCCCTGCCCGGTCTGCGCGACCTGGCCCGCATCACCCTGCTCGGCTGCGGCCACCACGGCATGCGCTTCCTTGGCCGGCCCGGCGTTGATATCGTGCTCGACTATGAACACCACCGACTGCCGGAACAGCTTGCACGCATCGGCGCACAAGCCGCACTGTTTCTGTCCACCGTGGCCGAAACCTGGAACTACGTGCTGTCTGAAACCCGGGCACTGGGCCTGGTTCCTGTGGCCACGCGCAGCGGCAGCTTTGTCGAGCGCCTGCGCGACGGCGTTGACGGGCTGCTGTTCGATCCCCGGCCGGATGCGCTGATTGCAGCAGTCAGCGAACTGCACAAAGCGCCCCAGCGTCTGGCCGCGATGCGCAAGGAGCTGCCGGGCGAACCGGATGCAAGTGAACAGCTGAAAATCATTGCCGGTCTCAGCCCCGGACAACCCACAGCGCAAGACAGGCCAAAACCCGCCGAAGCACAGCTCTTGCAGGCCCATGCTCT
The DNA here is from genome assembly GCA_937876395.1 of uncultured Wenzhouxiangella sp. Classification (GTDB taxonomy): domain Bacteria; phylum Pseudomonadota; class Gammaproteobacteria; order Xanthomonadales; family Wenzhouxiangellaceae; genus Wenzhouxiangella. Next base: position 7,116 of record CALEIM010000065.1, read on the forward strand.
GGCCGCCGAGCTTTCGGATGCAACCGCTCAGGTCGAGCACCTTGACCAGCGCCGTCAGCGACTTGAACAGGATCTGGCCGAACGCGCTGAGTGGGCGCGGCGCTACGAGCGTCTGAGCAAGGAGCGTACTGCCTGGGCACAGCGTGCCGACCGGCACCTGGTCGAGGCCCGGGAAGTGCACGAAACCGTGCGCCATGACCTGGAACAGAAGCTGAGCGACCGCCAGCAAACGATCGAGTCGCTGGACAAGGAGCTGCGCCTCGCCCACGCACGAGCACAGCAGCTCAACCACCAGCTTGAAACTACTATCAACAGCCGCTCAATGAAGCTGACCCGACCGCTGCGGGTGGTGAGCCGCCTGGCAAGCAATGCGCGCCATTACCGCATCTGGCACCCCGGACAATGGCAAGGTTTGCTGCTGCAGCTGATCGACAACTGGCGCAGATTCGGGCCCGGTGGCGCCGTTCACCGCCTGCATCGTCCGCCTGTCGCGGTTGAGCCGGTAGCGCAGCTTGTTGCCGAAGCGCGCAGCGATCCAGAATTTGCGCAGGACCCGGTCACCATCGAACCCGCCACCAAGGTCAGGGCCAGCATCATCATCCCGGTGTTCAACAAGGTCGGCTACACTGCCAACTGCCTCAACTCCCTGGTCAGACACACCCCGCCGGGGAATTTTGAGGTGATTGTCGTTGATGATTGTTCAAGCGACGACACACAAGAGTATCTTGGTGAGTGTCAGGGCATTCGCACGCTCAGAAATCGGCGCAACAGCGGCTTTATTCATAGCTGCAATGCCGGAGCCGCAGCTGCCCGGGGCGACTATCTGGTTTTTCTCAACAACGACACCAGCGTGACGCCGGGCTGGCTGCAGGCCCTGATCGATCCCCTCACGCAAGACCCTGAAACCGGGATCGTCGGCGGCCGCCTCGTCTACCCGGACGGGCGCCTGCAGGAAGCCGGCGGCATCATCTTCAGCGATGGCTCGGGCTGGAACTACGGACGAGGCCAGAACGCCGATCTGCCACAGTACAACTTCCTCAGCGAAGCCGACTACGTTTCAGGCGCCTGCCTGGCAATCGCCCGCAAGGATTTCGAACGACTGGGCGGTTTCGACAAACGCTATGCGCCGGCCTACTACGAAGACACCGATCTGTGCTTTGCGATGCGCCAGCTGGGCCGCAAGGTGATCTATCAGCCCGCGGCAACCATCGTTCATCATGAAGGAATCAGCTCCGGCACCGATGAGACGTCAGGCACCAAACGCTACCAGGCCATCAACCGGGAGAAATTCCGCGAAAAGTGGAGTGCGCTGCTGGCCACTCATCCTTCGCCAGGTGAGGTCCGCGAACGGACTGACCCGGTTCGCCATATCCGCTTTCGCCGATCTCCGAAACGTTTGCTGCTGATTGATGCGGTCACCCCCCAACCAGACCATGACTCTGGCTCGGTGCGCATTGTGGCCATCATGGAGCTGCTGCGTGACATGGGCTACCAGGTCAGCTTCATGGCGCAGAACATGGCCTGGATCAGCCGGTACAGTGAAGCGCTTCAACAAGCGGGCATCGAAGTACTCCATGCACCGCCGGTCCACCGAATCGAAGACTGGCTGCAAGAACACGGTGCGGACCTTGACGTTGTTTTTGTCAGTCGTCACTACGTGCTGGCACCCATGCTGAAACTGATCCGGAGAACCTGCGGTCAGGCCAGGCTGATCTTTGACACGGTCGACCTGCACTATCTACGCGAACAGCGCCAGGCGGAAATCGCGCCTACCGAAACCCTGGTCAGGCAGGCTGCGCAGACCCGCAGCCAGGAGCTTGCTCTGATCAACCGGGCGGACGTGTCACTGGTGGTCAGTTCGGTAGAAAAATCCCTGCTGGAACAGGAGGCGCCGGGCGCACGCGTTGCAATCGTTTCAAATGTGCATGAAGTTCATGCAAGCGCGACCCCCTGGTCTGATCGCAAAGACCTGATGTTTGTCGGCGGTTTCCAGCACGAGCCCAATGTGGATGCGGCGCACTGGCTGATCAGGGAGATTTTCCCGCTGGTTCAGGAGAGCTTGCCGGGCATTCGCCTGCATCTGATCGGCAGCCGGATGCCGGTCGAACTGGCCCGGCTTGAACAGACAGGAATCGATATCCACGGCTTTGTTCCCGATCTTCAGCCGTTTCTTGACGGCTGCCGGCTTTCGCTGGCACCACTGCGCTACGGCGCCGGCGTCAAGGGCAAGGTCAATCAGGCCATGAGCCACGGCCTGCCGGTCATCGCCACCGGCTGCGCCGCAGAAGGCATGTTCCTTGATGATGGGCTTGATGTGCTCATTGCTGACGAAACGGAAGCCTTCGCCCGGCAGATTGTGCGCGCCTACAACGACGAGGCGCTGTGGACGCGCCTGTCGGCTGCGGGCCTTGAAAACGTGCAGCAGCATTTTTCGGTGGACGCGGCACGCCAGGCACTGCAGCAGGTCCTCCACGAGGGGAAATGAACCTCGATCTATCCATCCTGGTGGTGACCTATCGCAACGCCGACATGGTGGCGGCGTTTCACGAGTCACTGCTCGACAGCCTGTCAGGGCACGAAAATTACGAGCTGCTGTACCGCGATCACACGCCCGATTCATCCGTCATAGACGTATTGGAAAGAGCGGCTGCAAGGCCACAGCATTCCTCTCGCGACGCGGACAATCCGGGGTTTTCAGCGGGCGTGAATCACCTGCTTCGTGTGGCGCGCCACCGGCATATCCTGCTGCTCAATCCCGACGTATCCGGCTTTACTTTCGAGCTCTGGCCCAGTTTGCTGACCAAGTATCCGGTCGGCCAGGTCATGTTCATACGTTTGCTGGATGCGTCCGGCCGGGTACAGGACTGCGTCGGTCGGGAGCTTTCTCTGCGCCGGGCGATCACACCCAGGCTCGACCATGATTCGATCACCGAGCCGACTGAAGTCGACAATGGCATCATGGCCTTTATGCTGACCGACCGGCCAACTTTCAACCGGGTCGGACCGCTGGATGAAGACTACCCGCTATACGGAGAAGACATGGACTGGTGCTTTCGCGCCCGCGCCAAAGGGATTGCGCTGATCTACGATCCACGGCTGATGCTGACCCACGCCGGGGGTGCCAGCGCCGACACAACGATGACGCCGCGCCAGCAAAAGCTGGCCAAATACCGCAGCGAGCGCATTTTCATACATAAACACTTCGTCGGCCTGCGCCGCTGGACGCTGCTGCTGCTCAACCGCGTCAAATTGCTCCGAGCCTGGTGATGAAGCTCACCATCCCGGCTCTGGGGCTTCAGCGCAACGGCGGCAACCGCGTACTGGCCGCCATCGCCAACGAGCTGGCACGGCGCGGAGTGGCTTGCGAATTCATCGTACCCGGAGGCGGCGCTGACGCCGGCTTCAAGCTGCACCCATCAATCAGCGTCACCGCCATCACCGGCCCGATCCGGTACAAGCCCCTGCGCTGGATGGCTTTCTTTTTCGCCAGCCTGCCCCGGCTTCGCGGCGAACGTATTTTGGCCAATCATTTTGTTACCGCGCTGGCCACCCTGTTCGCCCGAATCGGCTCAGACACACGTTCCGTTTATCTGGTCCAGGATATGGAGCACCGCTTCTATCCCTGGCCGCTGTCCTGGCTGGTGCGCGTACTCTGCCGCATGACTTATCGCCTGCCCCACCTAATGCCGGCCAACCCCTACCTGGCCCGGGAGCTTGGCACACTCGGCTTTGAAACGAGCTCGACCCTTTCAATCGGCGCAGCTTCAGCATTCATCCGCACGCCTGTTCCGACCGGCGAGCGCCCCATTGATGTACTGATGTTTCTCCGCCGCGGACGCCACAAGCGCCTGGACCGCTATCAAGCCATCGCCCGGGATCTGCACACCCGCAACCGCTCGGTGGCCGCGATTGCGCCCGAACCAAGCCTGTTTGAGGTTCTGCCCATTCCACTTGCCGATCGCCTGATACCCACAGACGACGCCCGGATCGTTGAACTGATGGATCGCTGCCGCGTGCTGGTTCTGACCAGTGACCATGAAGGCTTTGCGCTGCCACCCCTGGAAGCCATGGCCCGCTCTTTGCCGGTCGTGCTGTTTCCCTGCGGCGGTCCGGCCAGCTATGCTCGGAACGGCGAAAACGCCTTGCTGGTTGACGACAGCTCGACAGAGCAGGCCGTGGCACTGACGGAACGCCTGTTGGAAGACGACGCGCTATATCGGCGCCTGTCGGACAATGCGCGCAAAACCGCCGTTGAGTTTGATCTGGAACAGGCGGCTGAGAAGGCCGCTGACGAGATCACGAGGCTGCTGTTCTCCTGACCGTTTTTTTGTCATCGTCGAGCAGCGTGACCGGACGAAGCAAAATCGGCAGCAGAGCGAATGATCCGCGCCGACGCAGCGCTCGGCTGGCCTTCCGCTTTCGAGGTATACCGACGATGCCGGCCACCAAGGCACGTCCATAGGCACGAAGCAGCGCGGCGCTGATCTGGTGTTCCGCAACGGCTGCCGGTGGATGAACGCCTACTTCTGGCTCACTGGTCGTTGCGGTCGGCTGTCGCCGGCCATTCCGCCGCAACAAACGCCGTAAAACACCCCGGCCAACAATCAGACTGGCCCGGGTGACAAACAGAATCATCCAGACCAGCAGCAGCAAAGCCGGGAGGCTACGACCGGCTACCCAGATCATGTTGCGCCACGCCCGAGCGGTGGTCTCGACACAGGCGAGATCGGTCGATGCGCCACGCTTGTGGTAGACAATCGCGCCGGCGATATAGAGGCAGGAGTGGCCGGCAACCTGCGCTCTCAGATCAATATCGACATCCTCGAAGATCAGGAAAAATTCTTCATCGAAAAGGCCGATATCGTCAAACAGGCTGCGGCGATAAATTGCCGCACCCGCGCAGGCCCCGAACACCCAGGCCGGCCGGTCATGAGCCTCGCCCGGGTCTCCGGCACCGATATTTTCACCCGTACCCAGCCACAGGGAATATCGATCACCGGCTGAATCAACCGCATGCGGCGGCTCATACAACAGCATTCTGGATGCTCCGAAACTGGCCTCCGGATACTCATCCAGACCGGCTACCAGAGCCTCCAGCCAGCCCGGATCGGCCCGGGTATCGTTGTTCAGCAGTACGATCAATTCGGCGCATGACTGGCGAATACCCGCATTGACGGCTGCGGAAAATCCCAGATTGGCCGCGTTGCGAATCACCCGGACCGGCAAGCGTGAGGTTTCAAGAATATTCAGCGAAGCATCGCTTGAGGCATTGTCGACCACCACGGTCTCGAAATCCTGGAAGCGCTGCCCGGCGAGCGAATCCAGACACTCGGGAAGATGATCCGCGCCATTCCAGTTGGGGATGATCACGCTGACTCGGGGCCGACTCGTATCCACCTTGCTATTTTAACCGCTGCGCTTGAGTGACGCCCGGTATCGTCTGCAGTCGGCTCAGCAGCGTGGCGAGCTGGGCGAAGTCTGCAACCTGGACCGTCAGCTCGATGCCCACCTCGTTATCCTGTTCGGTGTGCTGGGCATTCATGCCCGTAACATTGACTTTTTCAGCAGCCAGAAGCGTGCCGATATCCTTGATCAATTCGCGGCGATCCCATGCCTGGATCAGGATCCTCGAGGGATAGAGGGTCTGCAAGCCCGACACCCAGCGCACATCCAGCACCCGCTCCGGCTCGCGGCGTTGCAGGCTGCGAAACTGCCGGCAGTCCTCGCGATGGATGCTCACCCCGCGGCCGCGCGTGATGTAGCCGCTGATTTCGTCTCCGGGCAGCGGCTGGCAGCAGCGCGCCATCTGGTGCAGCAGGCTGCCCAGCCCTTCAATACGAACATCGTCGCCTGACTGCGGCGACTTTCGAGCGCTGGACTGTACCGCGATGCCATCTGTCTGGCGGCGCTTTTTTTCGTGCAACCGCTCCACCGCCTGGGCGACCTGGGTGGCGGTGAGATCGCCGGCGCCGACCGCAATCCACAGCTCTTCGACACGGTTGGCGTTGAAGCGCGCAAGTACGCGGGAAACGTCTTCAAGCTCAAGAGCGAGGCGGCGGAACTCGGCCTCGACCGACTGTCGCCCGTCGGCCAGATGCTGATCCTGGTTGGCCTGGCGAAACCAATGGCGCACCTTGGAGCGCGCCCGAGCGGTCGTGATATAGCCCAGTCGCGGCACCAGCCAGTCGCGCGAGGGCCGTGCCTCCCGGCCGGTGAGAATCTCGACCCGATCGCCGTTGCTCAATGGATGGGTCAGGGGCACGATGCGCCCATTGACTCGGGCTCCGCGGCAGCGATGGCCGACTTCGGTATGAATCAGATAGGCAAAATCCAGTGGCGTGGCGCCGGCCGCCAGATCGCGCACCTCACCGCGCGGGGTCAGCACATAGACGCGCTCCTCGGCGGTCAGGTTCTGGAAACCTTCAAGCAGCGCGCCGTCGTCTTCAGATTCAGCGTCCTGACTTTCGAGCAGCTGGCGCATCACGCCAATGCGTTTTTCCAGCGCATCGTCGCGCGGCCCGCCTTCCTTGTAGCGCCAGTGGGCGGCAACGCCGAGCTCGGCATGGCGATGCATGTCCTTAGTGCGAATCTGCACTTCAACAATCCGTCCGCTGGTCGAGCTTACGGCGGTGTGCAAAGACTGATACAGATTGGCCTTCGGATTGGTGATGTAGTCGTCAAACTCGCCCGGCACCGGCTGCCAATTCTGATGGGCCAGGCCGAGTACGGTATAGCACTGCTCAACCGTATCTACCAACACGCGCACCGCGCGCACGTCGAACAGCTCATGAAAATCCAGGCCCTTGCGCTGCATCTTGCGCCAGATCGAATAGATGTGCTTGACCCGACCGGTCACCTCGGCCTGGATTCCGGATTCACCCAGCAGGCGGCGCAGCTCATTCATGAAGGCTTCGATAAAGGCTTCTCGATCCGCGCGCCGCTCGGCCACCAGCCGGCTGATGCGGCGATAAGCCTCAGGTTCAAGATAGCGGAAGGCCAGATCTTCCAGCTCCCATTTGAGCTGGCCCACACCCAGACGGTTGGCCAGCGGCGCGTGGATCAACCGGGTTTCATGGGCAACGGCCTGTTGCGTGGCTTGATCTGCAGCGCGCGAGGCTTTGAGTCGGGCCACCTGCCAGGCCAGGGCGATCAACACGACGCGCAGATCGGCGACCAGCGCCATCAGCAGCCGCCGCAAGCCTTCGGCACGAGCCTGATCATCAGGCAAATAATTCTGTCCGAAATGGCTCAGCGTGAGTAGTTGGCGAACCAGCGCACTGACATCGTCACGCCCGGATTCAGGCAGCAGGGCCGCAAAATCGACCTCCCCTTCAAGCGCCAGCGGCACCAGCAGGGTGGCCAGTACGGTTGACGGGTCGGGGGACAGATGAGAAAGCGCCTTGAGGGCGTCAAGCACCAGCGCCGGGGGCGCGTCCTGCTCAGGGCCGTAACGTGCTTCAAGCGCGGCCAGTGCGGCAGCAAAGCCGGGCGACGGTTCGCCGCGGCGTTCAGCGTAGTTCAGCAACCACTGACGCAGTTCGGCGGCAGGCTCGGACATGGCGGGAGGGACGATGGCAGACTCGGCTGTTCCTTGGCCGATCATACGTCATCGGGGCGGGCGTGGAAACCTGGGGAACCTGGTGTTGCACCAATCCGGCCAGGCCAGTTCGCATGAGCTGGCCTGGCCGGATTGAGTGGGTTATTCAGTCAGGCACATAAATTTCGAAGGTCGAGCTTACTTCTGTGATCATCTCGCCGTTGTAATACCCGATCGCCGTGAAGGTGTAGAAACCCGGCGAGAGAGTAGATACATTCGGGTTACTGAATCTGGCGACACAGCCGGGGAAGAGTTGATCTTCATCATCGCAGACCACGGGTTGAGTGTCGACCTCCTGACGTTGCCCGGCATAAACGTGAAGCTCAATTTCGTCGAGATCGCCTACATCATCAACCCGATTGCCATTGGCATCCAGCACCCGGACGACAATTTGCCGATCCATCGAGTTTTCTACGGGCGTGTCGAGCGGTCCCCGGGCAAACTCGAAGGCGGCCGGCTCACCAGCGGTAAAGCTGACATTCAGCTCACTCGACTCAAGGCCAGGTGCACCCACAGGCGCAATTTTGAAAGCGTAGCTATCAAGGGTTAGCGAGGTAGCAGTGAAAATTGCATCGCCATCTGCATTGGTAAATACCGAGGGCGGCAGGCTTGTCAGGCCACCATTATCAGTCACGATCACCTCATGGCCGGAAACACGGTTGTTTCTGGCGTCGAGGAGCCGTGCTCTGGCGATAACCTGATCGACTCCATCGGCAATGGCAGTGCCCTTCTGAACCGATGCAATCTGCAATGTTGGCGCACCCGCAAGGAATTCGACCTGCCCGCTGCCAATAATGCCGCCGGGCGTGGAGATGAACTGGACGGTATAGTCGCCGGCATTTCCGCTCGTGTTCGGAGCGGTCGCGTAGAACTTCACCTCGCCATTGGCGCCGCTTACCGTGCTGCCCACCGGAGCAATGCTCAGACCTCCGGCATTATCGACGCTGATATCAATATTCGGCACCGGATTCTGCTGGTCGTCCAGGGCGATGACGGTGATGGTGGCGGTTTTCGGATCGTATTCGGCGAGGACCCACCGGTCGTTGAGATAGTCGTTGAATTCGGCGA
>CALEIM010000066.1 GCA_937876395.1 uncultured Wenzhouxiangella sp.
ATTATGGACAATCTGGACAAAACGATCAACTTTGGATAGCGCGGAGGTCCGAGATCAGAAGTCGGAAATCTGAGATCGGAGCCTGAACCCGGAACCTTCTTTTCCGCCCTCAAGCGCTTGCGGATCAGGGGTTTGAGGTGCTATTGTTCGTCGAGGAATCTCGCCACAATCAATGTGGCCAAAAACTGCACGGCCAAGGGGGGTTGGAAAACCACCGGATTGGGCCGCGCTCCTGCCATCGGGGAAGTCCATGAACAGCATCAGCGAAATGTCTTTTCGGCAATCGTCTTTGGTCGGCCGACGTTCAAGCCGTGCGCGCGGTTTGAGTCGATTTTCGATCAGGGGCCGGCTCGGATTTGTGGGCTGTGCGGTGGCGGCCATGATCGCTTCTGGGTTGGCCACGGCACAGCCGGTGATTGTGGATGATCTGGTTACAAATCACCGCGTCAATGCCCCTGGGGGGCAGCAAGTCGCTGGCAGCTTTGAGGTAGCCCCAGGTGCCACCATGTTCGGTGGCTGGCGCAATGTCTATGTACGCTCCGATGTGACCGGCACTCAGACCACGTCAGTCAGTTTCGATAGCGAGCGCAGCATCTATTTTAATAATGAAGGCGCAGCGACCGGACTGTCACGGATCATATGGGATGGTCGCCAGCCCTACGTCAGCGAGCCCTATTCGGGTGTGTCGGGGTTATTCGATCAGGTGACGGACGACCCGCTGGACGGGTATCTGGATAACAACAACAATCTGGTAGCCGATCTGCATTCGCCACCGGATCCCCCACCAAATTTTCCAAGTCTGCGTGTAGGTGGCTCCATTGATCCAACCGGCCTGGGTGGCATTGACCTGACCACCACCTGTCTCGACTCGGAACCAGCCAGGTTCTTGCTGGTGCTCAATGCGCCTGATCAAGGAACCTACACCGTTCACCTGGACGTATTCACCGATGGTGAGAATTGGTCCCGAGCCGAGCTGGTCGTCGGCGAGAATGCGCTTGATGCTGGCGTGCATGCGCTTGCCATGCCCGGCAGCTTCACACCACAGGGCAACAGTGGCACAACCGGAGCCGACTTCACAGACGTCGGTGCCATCGTGCTCAGTTCATTCACCACGACTCCGGCTGTTGATACCCGCTACGCCACCCCCATCCTGGTCGGCTGTGGCTACGATTTCGGCGATGCGCCACAAGACGACTATCGCACCCTGGGCGAAGGCACGGGCGCGAGCGGGCGCGGCCCGCATCATCTGATCGGCGGGCCGTTTCTGGGCCTGGGCAGCAACGATACCGATGCTGAGCAGAATGGTCAGCCTAGTGTAGGCGCCATAGGCGATGACAGCGACGGCTACGATGATGAGCAAGCGCTTCAGACGCCGCCGGTTTTCTATGCCGATTTCATCGTTGATGATGAGAACAATCCCGAAGCCGTGCTGGCGACCTGCGCCGGGGTCACAATGGGGCCGAATGAATACTGCGTGGCCCTGAATGCCTCCAACCCGACCACTAGCTGGGCTCAGATTGCCGGCTGGATCGACTTCAACGCAAGCGGAGGTTTCGATAGTAGCTGTGCCGGTAACACGGATGGCGCGGTGGGATACGCAGGCAATTCTGGCTGCGAACGCTCGGCAGCCACGCTGCGGGTTGGCGCCGGCGGGCTGGTCAACGCCGGTGAAAACCCGAGCGGCCTGAGCTGCGGCCACACCGGCCTGTCGGTCGGTGACCCCATCGGCGGACCCGACTGGACCAGCGGCAATATGCCGCCGGGCTGTGAGGGCGTAATGGTCTTGAGCTGGGATCTGAACGCGGTGGTCGACGCTGAAAAGAATCCGGGAACCGGTCCGATTCTGGCCCTTGAACAGACCTACGCGCGCTTTCGTATCACCACCGACCCCGCTAACGACGGCGCCAGCGGACAGTTCTTTACCGCCAACGGACCAACGCCCTACGGCACGGCGCTCGACGGTGAAATTGAGGATCACACCATCGAGCCGGGTTCCCTGCCGGTGGCGATCAGCCATTTTGAATCACGGCTGACCCGCGCCGGCCTGGAAGTGAGCTGGACGACGGTTTCGGAAACCGAGAACATCGGCTTTTACCTGTGGGGTGACCGGGGCGACGGCCTCGATCTGCTCCATGAGGAAATGGTTCCTTCAGCCGCGGTTGATTTTGCCACGCCGCAGCATTATTCGATCACCCTGCCGATTCGGGGCTCGGTCGATCAACTGGCGATTACCGCCGTTGATACCCGCGGCCGGGAAAAAATGTACGGCCTGTACCGCACCGGGGAAAGCTTTGGCCGGGCAGGTGCTGCCGAGCCGGTGGACTGGGCCGCGATTCGCCAGCAAACCGAAAGCCGGCTGATGCAGCTTGGCGTGGAACGCACCGCCGGCGATTTGCTCGGTCGGCGCGTAGCCCAGCCTCAGGCGGCAGATTTTGCCGCCGTGGAGCGCGGCATGCAGACCATCAGCCATGAAGACCTGCTCTCCGCCGGGCTGGACCTGAGCGGCGTACCGGTCAGCCATATTGCCGTGACTCTCAAGGGCCAGCCCGTGCCGCGCCATATCGTGCAGCCTGAGCAGGCCAGAAGTGGCCTGTCCAACCGCGGCGGCATCGGCCCGCAGGCCAGCTTTGGCCCCGGCAGCCGAATCGAGTTCTGGGGTGAAATGCCCGACTTCCCCGATGCGCTGTATGTCGAAAACTACGTTTATCGCGTGGTGGTCGATTCGGCCCGGGTGCGCAGCGCTGATCAGCATCGGGCTACCGCTGGCAATCCCGGCATGAACCAGATTCATACCGTGACCATCGACGAGAACCTGGGCTATAACCCGGTCAACCCCAATCCGGACCCGTTCTACGCGGCTCGCCTGCAGGGCAACGACGCTTCGCCTGCAAGCTATACCGTCACCATCCCGATCGACCAGCGCGCTGATCTCTACTACCCGGTGGAGCTGACCGTGCAGGTCGGCGGCGAAACCGATATGCCCGCCAGCCCCGATCACCACGTTCGCCTGAGTGTGAATGGCCATACCGTCAAGGACGATTATTTCGATGGCGTGGTTGCGCATGAGGTCAGGCTGACCCTGCCGGCCGGCGTGGTACAGCACGGCGCAAACCAGATCACGGTATCGGCCCCCGGCGGCACGGCCGCCAAAAGGCTTGATTTCTTCTATGTGGATTCCGTCAGCCTGAGCTACGTGCGCCAGGCGGCGGCTGAAAACAACGCCGTTTTGATCAAGCCGGCCGATACTGATGGCTCGATTGGTGCCTACGGTTTCAACGATGCTCGGGCCGAGCTTTCCGGCTACGCCTGGAACGGCCAGCGCCTGTGGCGGCTGGATGCCGAACACTGGGGCCGCGGTGGCGCATCGGTGGCCAGACTGCCCGGCGCGAGCCAGGCCGAGTACTGGATTTCCACCGGCGATGCCCTGCACCGGCCGGAGTTTGTGCGCACCGTGGCCGCCAACACCTTGTTTGATGCGGTGAATCAGGCTGATCTGGTTGTGATTACCCACCCGGCCTTCATGCCAGCTTCCGAGCGCGAACAGCATCCGCTCAACTCCTGGCTGGACCACCGCCGTGGCCAGGGCTGGGAGCCAGTTCTGGTCGACATTCTCGAAATCCAGAACCACTACGGCGGCGGCATGCCGCTGGCGGAAGCCGTCCAGAAATTCCTGATCGATGCCGATCAGCGCTGGAACTTCGAGCATGTGCTACTGGTCGGCGACGGCACCTACGATCACCTCGATGTCTTCGATTACGGTGTGATCAGCTTTATACCCAGCCCGTATCGTGCTACCAGCCGCATTCGCCATACCCCGGCCGATTCCATGCTGACCGATCTTGACGGCGACGGCCTGAGCGACAAGGCCCTTGGTCGCTGGCCGGTGCGCACTCTCGACGACCTTGAAGCCATCGTCACCAAGACCATGGACTGGGAAGACCACAGCCGCCAGCAGAAAGGCGCGGTGTGGCTGACCGGACGTCAGGACTCGACCGTTTCGAGCTTTGCCAGCCAGATCGAGCGCATGGTGTCTCCCCTGATTGCCAGCGGCTGGCCGGAAAGCACACTCGACCGGATTGTTTTTGAACAGGCCGGCGGTGCGGCCAACACTCGCAACCAGTTCATCAGCGCGCTGGAAGATGGCCGTGCCCTGAGCGGCTTTTCCGGCCACGCCGCGCCCACCATGTGGAGCTTTGACGGCGTGCTGGCGCCAGCCGATATTGCCCAGATCGACAACATCGGCAAACCGACCCTGATCGGCACGCTGAGCTGCTACACCAGCTACGCGGCATCACCGCACAGCAACGCCATTGCCCATCGCATGATGAACGGCTATATGGTGGATTCCCTTGGTGATCGAATCCCCGGCGCGGCCAACGGCGCGGTGGCCATTCACGGTGCGGCAACGCTGTCCAATCTGGTTCAGAACGAGATCGTGGCCCGCTACGTGCTTGAACGTCAGCTCGAAGGCATGACCCTCGGTGAAGCGGTGCGCGCGGCCCGCCATCACGCCCATGACCGGGGCCTGTCCGACCAGGTGATCAACTGGACTTTGCTGGGCGATCCGTCGCTGCGGCTGATTGAGTCCAACCGCGCGCGTTTTTCGCGCGGCCGCTGATCAAACAGAACAGCCGCCGCCCGGTCCGGGCGGCGGCTGCGACCAATACTCTCGCCACAGCACATAGCCCAGAAGCTGGTTGATCAGCACGATATCGGCTTCGCGCGGCTGTTCGGCATCCAGCATCTCTTCCAGCAAATCCACGCGCAGCAGATGCTGCCAGCCGTCGCTGTCGAGAATGCGCTCGCGAATGTTTGCCCGGTGCTGGCGATAGCCTTTCAGCAGAAACGGAAACAGATCGCCGGTGCGCCGCTTGTAAAGCACGGAATCGGGAATCAGGCCGCGCGCAAAACGGCGCATGATCCACTTGGTCTGCCCTTCCCGATAGCTGTAGGAAAAAGGTAAAGCAAGCATTTCTTGAAGCAGGGCCTGATGCTGGTAAGGGTCGTGATAATGCAAGCCCAAGCGTTCGGCAAACCCGCTTTCCCAGGCGCGGTTGCTGCCCATTGCGGCGAGCGCAAAGGCCGGATAGTCCGGCACCGGATGATCGAATGCCGCTGCTGGCAGATCTGGCGGCTCGGGCAAATTGTGACGCAACTCGGGCGTCAGCAGTCGGTAGCGATAGCGGCTGGGCGAGCACAGACGTGTTTCCGGGCGGGAAAACAGCGAACGCAGGCTGTGGCGCAGCAGCGGATCTTTCCACGCCCATGGGCGACCACGCCGCCACAGGTTCAAGCGCCCGCCAAGCATGGCTCGCAGAGCGCTCCAGTCGCGAACTCGCCACAAGCCCGCCGGCAGATGAATCGGCAGCGGGTAGATAAAATCGCCGGCTGTGCTGTTGATGACCGCCTCGGCCCCGGCGGCCACGGCGCGCTGATAGCAGGCGTCGAGCAGATTGCGGAACGCATTGAACTCAATCCAGCCGGGGTTGATCTGCTCAGGCGAAAGCCCGGCATAGGGCAGTTCGTCACGACCGTCAAAAATGTCCGGGACAAGATCAAGATGATCGGTCGTGGCCCGAATCCAGGGTTCCTCATCGCTGCCTTCATGGCCGGGCAAGGACCAGCTTATGCTGTGCAGACGACCGCCGCGCTGCTTCATCTGCCGGTGCGCCAAGGCGGTCGCCGGCGCGGAATCCAGCCCGCCGGACAGCAGGCTGGCCACCGTATCCCATTGCCCGGTGCAGCCGGTCAGAGCAGTTTCCAGATGTTCACCGAAGCGCTCTGTGACAAGCCGCTCGCCCGGATCGACAAACGCTCGGGGTACGGAAATCAGATGCTGCCGGCTGTGCTGCCGACCGTCCTGCCAGTGGTACTGCTCGCCCGGCGCAAGGGCCGTGATCCGGGCAAACGGCGAGCGGCTGAAATCGGCAAATCCGGCATACGCCAGACGCTGGGCCAGATAATCGGGGTTTTCGGCAAAACCGACCGCCGGATGGCGCACGATCCATTCGGCATGGCTGGACAGCAGCATATGTTCAGAACCCAGATGCACAAAGGCTGCGCGGCCACCCAGAGGATCGCGCTGAAAAGTGACGGTGTCACGCAGGCCGTCAATCAGGCACAGGCAGTAGCTGCCCGGCAAGTCCTCCAGAGCGGCCACGCCCTGTGCCACGCAGCGCTGGAGCAGATCAGCCAGGGGCGTTTCGGATGGTGCCGACTGCCGTGCGTCCAGGTAGCCGTTGATCAGCAGAATCACGGCTCCGTCGGTCGTACCCAGCAGTCGGGAGGTCGTAGTGAGATACGCCGCCCAGGGTCGGTCGGCAATGCGTCCGCGGCGGTGAAGTGTAGCGCTGGCAGGAGGCTCGGGCTCGGATCGGTGGCTTGCCCAGTCGAGCAGGAACAATCAGTTGGCCGCTTCAGATGTTGCCATTGTAGTTGCCAAACGGCCCGGAGCCATCATCTTCCACCCCGATATCTCCGTCATGAAAACCGGTCTGGCCTGAATCACCACCACCGGTCACGCCCGCATGCACGATGGTCTTGAGCTGGTGAACCTCAAAAAATGGTGCCCGGTAGCTGCGCTTGATCTGGTCTTCGAAAATGTTCATGAGCTCCCCTCATGGCAAGTATCAACCTGATCGACTCAACATCGAAAAGATCGCCGGTTCGTCAGGGATTGTAAGTCAGCCGGGCCGAACACGTCCAGCAACATTTTCGGTCGTTCGCGCCGTCCGGACACGCGCGGACGGTTTCCATTCCGTAGGTCGGGGCAGCGCAGGTTGGAGGGCGAGTGCGGTTTGCCGAAGGCAAGAAGCGCTTGTCCGGAAACCGTCCGTACGTGTCCCCGACATGACCATGCCCGAATCCACCCCCACCTGGCCGGTGTTGGATCACAACCTGCCAACACGCATCGTTTTGAATTGATGGCGAAGGTTGAAATTTGCTTACAAACCGGCCAACGGATGGGCTGCCCCGGGCTGGGCGGGTTCAACAATATCCAGGCCGGGGCGCAGCAGGCCGTTGCTGGTTCGGGCGGTCAGCTTTGAAAGCGTGCGGTTGAGCCGTTGATGTTCAAGCGGGAAACGCCGCGAATACAGCAGCGGCACGCTGGCGCTGATCAGACCAGCCAGCATTTCGACCGGCGTTACAGGCCGGTGAGTGGTTTGGGCCGGTCGGCCACCGTGGCGTTGAAGCATCCAGACGGCGTGAATCCCGGCCGTGACCGGCAGCAGATCCGGGGCGCTGCGGCTGGTCAACAGCAGGCGCGGGCGCTGCGAATGGGGCCACAGCGGTTTTTCAAGGCGCTGCTGCAAGCGTTCCGTGGCCCAGCTTTGGCGCAGCATGATAAAGCCGCGCAGGCGCTCCATGTGCAGCTCGGCCCGGGAATTACCGCCAATCAGCAGCCAGTCGTCGCTGACCACCTGACCACCGTTGGCCAGCACCGAGGCGCTTAAGGTGGATTTGCCGTGCCCCTTGTCGCCCAGCAGCAAATGGCCGCGATCATTGATTACAACGCCGGCGGCGTGAAGCATGCACAGGCCGGCGCGCGCCCACTGCTGGCCCAGAGCCAGGGCCAGGCTGTCGGGGAAGCGGTCCGGTTTGGTCTGGTGACGGGATTCGATATACAAGCGGGCCGCACCGCCAGATTGCATCTCCAGCCGACCATCGTCCAGTTCAACGGTTTCGACCGGGCCGGCGCCCGAATCATTTTGTTCAAGCTGAATTTCAAGGATGCTGCCGGCCAGCTCGGACCAGTCAAACGCGCTGCCGCCGGCACCGAACAGCCAGCGCAGGCGCATCGAATCAATACCGCTGATCTGAATACGGGAATCGAAAGCCTGCGAAACCAGCCGGCACGACGCTCGGCCGGCCAGCGGCACGATTCTCATGGTTTTGGCTTGAAGCCCAGCGTCGTCTGCAGACGGGTCAGGAAGCTGGAAAGATCGTCTTCGGCGCGCTCGTGATTGCAGTCAAAATGCGCCACGAGCTGCTCCAGCAGTGCGGTGGTGGATACATGGCCGCCAGCAATGCATTCCATGATGGCCAGACCCGAATCATTCATCGACAGCAACAGCTCGCGATCCACATCCAGCACCACCCCGCTGCCGTCCTCAAGCCGACTGATGTTCAGCCGCCCGGAGTCCAGTCCTTCACGAATGTATTCGATAGTGCGATCCAGCATAAGCGGATTTTACCCTTGATTTGGTTGGTTGGTTGTTTGGCCGCAAACCGTCACTTCCCTGAGCCTTGCGCCTTGAGCCTTGCGCCTTCTTTCAACCCCCGCCCTTCCGGCAGGGCGCGGAAAAGTTTTGGGCGCTCGGGTGGCCAATCCCAGGTTTGGGAATTCAGTTCGACCCAGGCGTGGGCTTCGGGTGTGGGGCCGCTGCCGGGGCGGACGCCGATGACCAGTTTGGCCGGCTGGCCGGCACGCCGCATCCACCAGCGCAGCGCAATCGCGCGCGCCAGGCAGCGCGTTCCGGGCAGCCGCACGCTGACCCGCAGCAAGGCCCGCGCGGCCTGATGCCATTCAGGCGGCTGATCCGATGGCTGTCCCTGCCTGCCCAGCAGCTTGAGGCTGCGCCGAATACCCAGCAAGGTCAGGCACACGCGCACCGCCAGCAGGCGCCACAGTGCCGGCCACAGCAGCCGGCGTTCGCTGGCCGGAAGCTGGCGAAATCGGCCCACAAGCACTTGCGGACTGGACGATCCAGCGTTGGCCGTTGGCGGCTCGGGTCGGGTTTCCATGATTTCCGCTCAGGAACGTAGCGAATCATTCTACGCCGAGCGCAACGCTCTGCCGGTTTACCGGGAGCAGATTACAATGCAACATTCCAGCAACCGATCTGCAACGCCAAGGGGTTTACCAATGCCATCGGAAGTATTGCCTCAGTCCGGGCTCCGTGTTTGATCCTTCACCTGCTCCGCCAGTGACCAAGCTGACGCTGACACCGTCTGACCGCCTGCTGCTGCTGCTGGCGCGCGTTGCGCTGGATCAGCAGCAGGTCGACCGGGTGCGCGAACTCAGCAGGCAAATCAGCGACTGGCCGGCCTTTGCGCGCCTCGCTGGTACACATTTTTTGGCACCGTTGTGTCTGCACCACCTGTCCGCCATTGACGGCCTGCCCGGCCAGGACAAGGCGCGCAGCGCCCTGCAAGCCATGGTCCGGCCCATGCTGGCAAGAACCCTGGCATTGGCCGCCACGCAGCGCAATTTCATGACCCGGGTCATCATTCCCCTGGCTGTGCCGATGATCACATTCAAGGGACGGGGCCTGGCGGCGCGCTACTACCCGGACCCGAATCTGCGCTTTTGTCGCGACATCGACGTTCTGCTGCCCGTGCCTTCCATCCCGGAAGCCATCGCCAGGGCCTGCCGGTCCGGCTTTCGCATCAGCGCGGACGAACGCAGCCCAAGCGCGGGTGAGTTCAAGGTGATAGCGCGCAGTGAGCGAACGATCAAGTTGTTCGACGCTCGTCAATCGTTGATCGAGGTGCACAGCCATCTGGACAAGTCGGGCTTTCTGTTCGACGAAGCGCGCTGGTTTGCGCGCGCCCAAAGCTGGTCGGTGGACGGCCAGACGACTCTTTTGCCGACCACAACCGATCATTTTCTGTTCATCTGTCTGCATCACACCCGTCATCAGTGGTCGCGCCTGATCTGGCTGGCTGATCTCGATGCGCTGGTGCGGGCTGCGGATTTTGATCTTGACGAAATCACATCCAGGGCGCATGAATGCGGCCTTGGGACAACGATCAAGGCCTGCCTTGATTTCCATGCCGCGTGCGCGGCCGATGACCCGCTGACTGCGCTCGAAACCGGCTCACCTGGCCGTGAGCTGCTGGACCGATGCCTGACCCTGATCAATGATCCGGAACACGAGTTTTCGCTGCGCCCGCAGCGGGCCAGTATGGATTTTCATTTTGACTGGCAAATTCCCACCGACTTCCGCCGCCGCCTGCGCTGGCAGCGTCTGAAAGCCGTTTTCCGACCCAATATCACGGACTTCCACACTTTGGCTTTGCCACAGCACCTGTACTGGCTGTATTACCCGCTCCGGCCGCTGCTGTACCTGCTGCGCCGCACCGGCCTGCGCCGGGTTGAGGAACCCAAGCCATGAATCGCCGTTTAGGCAAATTGCTGGAACCGCTGACGACCCTGCGCCGGGTGCTGCCCATCCTGTGGCAGGCGGCGCGCGGCTGGGCGGTGCTAGCCGCAATTCTGATGCTGCTCGAAATCGGCTTTGGTCTGGGGATGCTGTATCTGCTCAAATCCCTGGTCGACGTGTTGACCGACAGCCTGGGCGCCAACGGCAGCGCGGCCGATCTTGAACGCGCCCTGCTGTTCGTTGCCCTGACCGCCTTTGCAACGCTCGGTCATATCGCCTGCCGCGCCGTGGCCGGACTGGCCCGCGAGATGCAGGGCATGCGTGTGGGTGATTTCATTGACCAGCAGATCCACGCCCGGGCGATTACCGCTGACCTGGCCTTCTACGAAAGTCCGCAGTACTTCGACACCCTGGAGCGGGCCCGGCAATCAGGGCGCCAGCGACCGGCGCTGGTGGTTTCCAACCTGCTCAACCTGGCGCGCAATCTGGCCATGCTGGCCGGTGTGGTGGTGTTGCTGGCCACAATCCACTGGATGCTGCTGCCGCTTCTGATCATTGCCATTTTGCCGGCATTGCTGGTGCGCATGTTCTTTACCCGCATCAAGTACGAGTGGCAGAAAAAACGCACGCCACTGGAGCGTCGGGCCGGCTATCTCGACTGGCTGATGACCAGCCATATTCATGCCAAGGAGCTGCGCCTGAACCGCCTCGGCGATGAACTGCGAGCGCGCTACTCTGCGCTGCGCCAGACCATCCGCGGCGAAAACTTCCGCATCAACCGCAGGCGGGTGTTCACCGAGCTGGCGGTGGCGGTGCTGGCTGGCCTGGCCTTTTTTGCCGCGCTGGGCTGGCTGACCTGGCAAACCGCCGCCGGGGTCGTGTCGGTCGGCAATCTGGTGCTGTTTTTGCTGATTTTCCAGCGCTCGCAAAGCATGGGGCAGGAGCTGGTTATCCAGATTTCACGCTTCTACGAAGATCATCTCTACATTGGCCAGCTTTTCGCATTTCTCGATGTGCGCCCGGTGATTGCCAGCCCGGCCGTGCCCGAGCCGATGCCGCCAACAGACCAGGGCGTGCTGCATCTGGACGACGTTTCATTCACCTATCCGGGCACCGAGCGGCCGGTTCTGCAGCATATCGACATGCAGATCAGGCCCGGGCAACTGGTCGCCCTGGTTGGTGCGAACGGTTCAGGCAAGACCTCGCTGATCAAGCTGCTGTGCCGACTGTATGACCCCAGCTCGGGCCATATTCGCCTGAATGATGAGGACATCCGCAATTTTGATCTGGAAGAATGGCGGCACCAGTTCAGCGTGATTTTTCAGGACTTTTCCCGCTACGCCGACAGCGTGCGCCAGAATATCCGTTACGGCGATACCCGCCTGAGCGATGACAGTCCGGAGATCATCAGCGCCGCCCGTCGGGCCGGAGCCGAGGCTTTTATCGAGCGCCTGCCGCAGGGCCATGACACCCTGCTGTCGCGCATGTTTGAGGGCGGTCAGGAGCTGAGCATCGGCGAGTGGCAGAAGCTGGCCCTGGCGCGTGCCTTTGTGCATCCGTCACGCTGTATCATTCTCGACGAGCCGACCAGCGCGCTTGATCCGAACGCCGAATTCGAGCTGTTCGAGAACTTCCGCGAGCGCATCGGGCCACGCTCGGCGCTGATCATCAGCCACCGCCTGTCAACCATCCGCCTGGCTGACTATATTTATGTACTGGATCAGGGCCGCATCATTGAACACGGAACCCACGAGACCCTGATGAGCAACCGGCATTTGTATCATGAAGCATTTCGCAAACAGGGCAAGTACTACAAACAGGGAGAGATCACCGTATGAGCCTTGCCGCTGAAGGCCTGAGGCCATCGGCCGCATTTCACTATCAGGTCTATGGCCTGAGCATTGCATCTGACTTTGAAATCCTGGAACTGAGCGCCAGCGAGCCGACCACCGGCGATGTCCGAATCCGTTTTGGTCCGGTGCCCGAACAGCTCAGCGAGCCGAGCGGCGTATTCGGCTGGGTCGAGTACCGCGACCGGACCTGTCTGTTCAACTTCAAGGATGTGGGCCGCTTTCTGGTCGAGGACGGCCGGACCATCACCATCGACCGTCGCCAGGGTCAGCCACGTGCTCAGTCACAAGACCAGGACGGCCAGCACCAGCGCGGCCTCGGCATTCCGCCGGCTGATCTGCGCGTGTTTTTGCTCGGCAGCGCATTCGGTGCCCTGCTCCATCAGCGCGGCTGGCTTCCCTTGCACGTCAGCGCCGTGCAGGCCGACAGCGGTGTATGGGCCTTTACCGGTGACTCCGGAGCCGGCAAGTCCACTCTGGCCACCTGGCTGCACCGCCGTTTCGACTGGCCGATTGTGTCCGACGACGTCTCGACGCTCAAACCAGACGACGCTTCATTCCAGCTCCATCCCGGCCCGCGCAAACTCAAACTTTGGCAGGACGCAGTCGATCATCTCGGCTGTCAGGACGACGAACTGGTACAGGATTTGAGCAATACTCCGAAGTTTCAGCTCTATTTGTCCGATCGCCAGCCCTGGCAGCCCGGCCCGATCCGGGCGCTGGTGCTGCTTGACCGCTGCGAACCGGATGAACCGCCAACGCTGGAACAGCTCACGGGTAGCGTGGCGTTTGCAGCCGCAATGAGCGCCATTTATCGACCCTATATGGCTGAGTGGTTCCGCAATCCGGCGGAGCTGATGAGCGAGCTGGTCGCGTTGTGCCAGCAGATCAAAATCTACCGCTTCCGCCGCCAGTGGAATCTTGAAGACCTGGAAAGTCAGCACCAGCCGCTGCTCGATCAACTGCTGGACAACCGTTGAATGGGTTACGAGAACCCGTGGAGATGGATTCGGCATGGTCACGTCGGCCACGTCGGGCCGGACCTACGGTTTCGGTAGGTCGGGCAGCGCAGGTTGGAGGGCGAGTGCGGTTTGCCGGCATTCATCGGTAGATTCATGTCACGACTGAAGCGCAGGGAGCCGGCGCTGACTTTCTGGTGGTGCCTGGCCGGGTCCGGGCCGCAGACGCAACTGCGGCGCCTGGTTCTGCGCGGGCGGCGCTCGCTGAACCGTCGCCGGCTCGGCTTTTGGATCCTGCTTGTGCGACGGCTGCTGGTTTGGCCAATCGCCAGCCTGGTGCAGATCAGCGCTGCACGCCAGACGCTCAAGGCTCGCGGTGAAACCTGCCCCGCCGGGCTGCTCGGCTGGTGGTGGTACGCCTTCTTTCACGGGGTCACGCCTGAAGACTATTTGCGCTTTGAGCTGTTTCGACCGGAGCATCGGCGGCGGAACCGGGATTTTCTCTACACAAGCGAGGTTCGCTACCTCTCCCTGGCGACACGCTCGAAGGCGGACCACGCCATTTTGCGTGACAAAGGCGCGTTCAACCGCAGGATGATTGACGCCGGACTGCCGACGCCACCCATCGTGGCCATTCGCACGGGCGACAACTTGCAGATCGGGCCGGATTTTCACGCTTATCGAAGCTGGTTCGGCAAACCTTCCCGCGGCCACGCCGGCATCGGCTGTATCCGATTTGATCACAAGTCTGATCAACGATACCGGATCCTGGGGCTGGTGGGTCGGGGTGTCAGCACCGGGCCGGAGGCTGCAACGGACGATCTTGACCTTGATCAGTTGACCCGCTTTCTGGAAAGCGATCGTCTTGCGGATGATCTGGTGATCCAGCCTGCGATCAGCAATCATCCATCGCTTGCCAAACTGGCGCCGCTGGGGCTGGGCGTCATTCGTTTGCTGACCGCCTGCGCTGGCGGCCGGATCGTGCCGATCGCTGCCAGCTACTGCATGCCCTGGGCTCACCACATCGTCAGTCAATACGGTATTTTTGCGCCGGTTTCGCTTGCGAGCGGCCGCCTTGAAGTTGCCGCAGATTTTGGGCTGGTCGGGCGCCGATTCGAGCGTCACCCAACCACTCAGGCCGTAATTCCCGGAACCATCATCCCGAACTGGAAAGAATGCCTTCAACTGGGCCTCCAGGCCCATGAGCTGTTTCAGGGTACCGCGCTGATCGGCTGGGATATTGCGCCGGCCGCGGATGGCCCGATTTTGATCGAGGGCAACCTGACATTCAATCCACACATGCTGCAGATAAGCCCGGCACCGCCGCTGCTGAAAACGGAGATGGGTCGGGTGCTTGAGGAGTTGGGCTCAACAACAAGCTGGTGACAGATGGTCCGCCTGATCCAGTTCACTTGTGACAAACTTTAACTTGACTCATATCACAGTTTTTGTGTCATAATACGCGTAGACGGCCTGTAAATCGATTTTCAAGAGGGACTGCACTGTCATGATCAAAGCTGAATCCAACGTCACAGCATCCGACCAGGCGCTGCGCGCTTATCAAGCCCCCACCCTGATACGCCTGTCGCTGACTGCGACTGAGGGCGGGCACACCCCTACCTGCGATGCCGCTTGTGGCGTTGCTGACAATACTTTCCCTGGCGGTCCCGTTTCCTGACTTCCCCAACGGGCTAAACTCCGCGTCGGCACCTGCCCTGCGGCATTGGCCCTGCCAAACCACGCTAACACCCGCCCCGAACCGCTTCACCTCCCAGATCGCCTTGAACCACACCGTCACTCCCGCGCGGCTTGCTCTTTTGCGAAAACGAGGAGCGGGAACCCAAAGCCCCGCCTATGAATCTCCGTAACAGCCACACCAGGCTGCCGTAGCATTTGCTGGCCAGAAATTCGTTTGCCCTCAAATGCAACAAACTTTAACTTGACCTCTATCACAGTTTAGGTGTACAAATGAGATGTACTGGACAGATACTGTGCGTCTGTCGACACCAGCTCAAAAAAGGGGATTCACATGATAGTTCTCAACGCCGGCAGGCTCGGGCCTGGCCAGACTTTACGCATTTATCAAGCCTCCAGCCTGACCCGCCTGTCATTGAGCGCTACTCGGGCGGGAAGCGGCAACGGCTGTGACGATGTCTGCCAGCGCGTAGGCAACCCCAAAATCGGCAGCCGGGACGATGTTCCTGACGGTGTTTCCTGATATTTCACCGCCAGTCCCCGCAGCCACAGAAGCGTTGACCCTCCAGATGCAAACCACCATCCGGCAACACCCGGACCGCTTCACCGCCGAGGTGGATGGTGACATTCTGATGATGCAGCCGGAAACCGGCGATTATTTCGGCCTCAATGCGGTTGGCAGCTTTATCTGGAAGCTGCTTGAGCGCCCGCGAAGCGTGGCCGAAATCTGTGCTGCCGTAGGCGCCAGCTTTGCCGTTGACCCGGCCCGCTGTGAATCGGATACTCTGGCCTTTCTTCGCCAAATGATTGAGGCCGATCTGCTGCTGGCCAAGCCGGCGGCCGGCGGTGACGCGAAGGAAGTGATGCGCAAGCTCGTGCGGGGGATTCGTGCGGCCGCGCGCGCGAACCTCGGGCACGAGCCGGATGATGGTGCGGACACGAGGCCGGCGATGCCGAGCTTCAATCCCGCACTGCGCGCGCGTGTCCGTCAGAACGTCATTGCGATCGGCGCCTCGACCGGTGGGCCCGCCGCGATCGAGCGCGTGCTCGAGGCGATCCAGGTCGACGCCGAATCGTACCGGGTTAACGACGTCCGCTACGGCGAAGTAAGCGAGAGCCAGA
>CALEIM010000067.1 GCA_937876395.1 uncultured Wenzhouxiangella sp.
ACTTCGCGCGCATCGCGGGTCACGAAGCCGGCCTTTCGCAGCGAGCTGCGTAGTTCCTCGTCATATTCCATCAGGGCTCGCGCCAGACCGAGGCGGATCGCGCCGGCCTGGCCGGTGGTGCCGCCGCCGGTGACGCTGACATTGACGTCGAAACGGTCCATCAATTCGACCAGCTCAAGCGGCTGACGGACGATCATCTGGGCGGTCTTGCGGCCAAAAAACTCGTCGAGCGGCTTGCGGTTGACGGTGATCTGACCGTTGCCGCGGCGCAGGTACACCCGCGCGCTGGAGGTTTTGCGCCGGCCGGTGCCGTAATACTGTTCGGTTGCCATCTTCGTTTGCGTTCCTGGAATTATTTACAGTTCAAGCGGCTGCGGCTGCTGCGCGGCATGCGGATGTTCCGCGCCGGCATAGACCTTGAGCTTGCGGAACATGGCGCGGCCGAGCGGCCCGCGCGGCATCATACCCTTGACCGCCAGCTCGATGACCTTTTCGGGGCGCTTGTCGATCTGCTTTTCGAACGTGATTGAGCGCAGGTGGCCGACGTAACCGGTATGGTGGTAGTAAATCTTGTCGCTCATCTTGCGACCGGTGACGTGCACCTTTTCCGCGTTGATGATCACCACGTAGTCACCGGTGTCCACATGCGGGGTGAATTCCGGCTTGTGCTTGCCGCGCAGGCGGCGGGCCACTTCGGTGGCCAGACGACCGAGCGTCTTGCCCTCGGCGTCAATC
The DNA here is from genome assembly GCA_937876395.1 of uncultured Wenzhouxiangella sp. Classification (GTDB taxonomy): domain Bacteria; phylum Pseudomonadota; class Gammaproteobacteria; order Xanthomonadales; family Wenzhouxiangellaceae; genus Wenzhouxiangella. Next base: position 736 of record CALEIM010000067.1, read on the forward strand.
ACAAGCCACTGACGGCGCACGTCTTCTGCCCTGGCGCTGTAGGTTTTCATTGATTCGATCCGCTCGCTTGAGTTGTGAACGTTGCAGTAAAGAGCGGGAATTCTACAGCAAGACGGAACGGCCCGCAACTCGAACGTTTGGACCGGAAGCACACCAACGGCCGGGTGGAGGTGGATCGGGCATGGCCCGTCGGCAGCGCAGTATGTCGTGCCGACCTACCGTTCCCGAGTCGTAGGTCGGGGCGACGTCCCCGACGATTGATGCGATTCGGGCAACAGCAGCCGCTCGACCGGCCGTCCTTCGATCAGATGGGATTCGATAATCTCGTCGAGGTCGGCTTCATCAATATAGGTGTACCAGATGCCCTGCGGATAGACCACCAGGCAGGGACCCTCTTCGCAGCGGTCGAGGCAGCCGGAGGTGTTGGCGCGCACCGCGCCCGGCCCCGACAGGCCAAGCTCTTTCAGCCGCGCCTTGGCATAGTTGCGCAGGCGTTCTGAGCCGCAGCGGCCACAGGAGGGACGGTCGGCGCCTTCGGGCCGGATATTGGTGCAGAAAAACAGGTGGTAACGGTAGTAGCTCACTTGCTTCCAAAGTTGTAGACGAGGTTGACCGTGGTCAGGGTGTCGGTTTTTTCTCTGCCGGGATCAACATCGGTATTGTGCCTCACTGCGCCGGCCAGTTTCAGCGCCAGGCGCGAATTGATGCCCACGGTCAGCGCCAGCTCGTTTTCAGCGAAGGTGTTGCTGCTGCCGGACTCGACCAGCAATATATTGGTCAGATCGGCGGTTTCCGAGATGGTCCAGGCGTAGTCGGTAAACAGGCGGCCGATGGTATCGGTTTCAGCGCCTGACCCGTCGCTCGGCTTGGCCCGACGCAGACCCGGACCGATTTCAAACGAGAGCTGGTGGGCCTCGGTATCGACAATCTGGCGACCATAGCCCAGTGACACCGTGCTCTGGTAGTCATAGCTGGAGAACTCGTCCTTGTCGTAGCGGACTGCGCCGAACAGATAGGATTTCTCACTGAAATTGTAGCCCGAGCGATAGCTGCCGGTGTAGCGCTCGGCATTGAGCTGGCCGCTGTCACGGGAACGCATTCCGGTCAAGCGCAGCCGGTTGCGCCACTGTTCGGACTGGCGTTCGACGCCCAGGGCCAGATTGAGCGTTTCCGTGTCGGAGTTGCCGCGCGAGATGACCAGGCCAAACTCGCCGGAACCCGACCATTCGGCGGCATCAGCCGGGCAGACCAGCCAGCCGCATAGAAGAATCATTGCGATTGATTGCATGAATACGTGCTTATAGTTGTTTAGAGATTGGGAGAGATCCGGAACCATTCTACGCGAGCGCAAAGGCCGGTTCTGCGGTTCCACAGTTGGCACGGACCATACATTCATCTGGAAGTTTCTCCTGTTTCAACTAAGTTTGATGCTGATCACACAATACCCGAACGTCATCGGCCATCAACCGCGGATAATCCGCCGCCGGATTTCACCCGACGCCATATCGATCAGCAGTACGATGAGGATGGTCAGCAGCAGCACTGCGGCTGCCTTGTCGAAATGGCGGTAACGCAGGGTGTTGAGCAACACTCCGCCGACGCCACCGGCACCGACCACGCCCAGCACGGCCGAGGCGCGGATATTGAGCTCGAAGCGGAACAGCCAGTGGGCGATGATTTCCGGCAGAACCTCAGGCAATACAGCAAAACGCAGCGCCAGCACGCGCGACCCGCCGGCCGCCTCGACCGCCTCGATCGGGCCGCGGTCAATTGAATCGACCACTTCGGCGCCAAGCTTGGTCAACATGCCCACCGAGGAAACACCGATGGCCAGCGCACCGGCGAAGGCGCCCAGACCGACGATCGGCACAAAATAGATTGCCAGCAGAATTTCGGGAAAGGCGCGCGTGGTGGCTGAAATCAGCTTGACCAGCCGGGCCGTTTTTGGAAACAGGCTGCGCGCCCCGAACAGGGCCAGCGGCAGCGACAAAATGGCGGCAATGATGGTGCCAATCCAGGCAATCTGGATTGACTCGACAATGGCCGGCAGCACCCGATCCCAGCCGTAGGCCATATCGACGGGCCAGAAAAAGCCGAGCACTTCGGCCATCTGGGCCGGCAGCTTACCCAGACGTTCGGGCGAAAAGCCGATCGCCCACATCGACCAGACAAACAGGGCCGCGATGATGAAGCTCGCCCAGCTTGCGCCGCCAACGGCTTGGTTGCGATCCGAAGTGCTGCGAGTCACGCCAGGCGCCTGCGGATGGCTTCGGAAATCTCTTCGATGATCAGCACCGCAACCAGCACCAGCAAAATGATCATGGCGACCCGCTCGTACTCGAAATTGGCCCGCTGGGTTTCGAGAATCATGCCGATGCCGCCGGCACCGACCAGACCGAGCACCATCGAGGAGCGCACGTTGAGCTCAAAAGCGTAAAGCGCGTAAGACACGTAGTGCTGCATGGCCTGCGGAATCGCGCCAAAGCGCAGCATCTGCAGCCAGGTGCCGCCGGCGGCCTGTACCGCTTCGGGCAGGCCCATATCAATCGATTCCAGCGACTCCGACCACAGCTTGGAAATGACCGCAACGGTGAACACCGAAAGTGCCAGCGCCCCGGCAACCGGTCCGAAGCCGACCGCGGTGGCGAACAGCATCGCCCAGAACAGATCCGGCAAAGTCCTGAGTATGTTCATGAAGTTGCGATCGAGCAGCCACACGAAACGCCCGAGGGTCAGGTTACGCGCCGCCAGCACGGCGATCGGCACCGCCACGATCCCGCCGATCACGGTGCCGACGATGGCGATATTGAGCGTTTCCATGAACGGCCCGGCCAGGCGCGGCAGGTAGCTAAAATCCGGCGGCCAAGACTCGCTGAGCAGACGCGCGCCGCCGCCGGCGTTGCACACCAGCTCAATTAGCGAAAAGCCGATGCCGCGTGCCGACCAGGCGGTCATGGCAACGACAGCGGCCACCACCGCGCCAATCAGCCACCAGTTGCGCGGCGGCTTTTTGGTCATCAGGCAGCGCCCTCGTCGAGCAGGTCATCGTCGGTGAAATCGCGCCCGTAAATGGCCTTGAAATCAGCATCGCTGACCGAACTGGCCGCGCCGTCGTAGACCAACTCACCGGCGCGCAGGCCGATAATGCGCTGGCCGTACTCGCGCGCCAGGTCGAGAAAATGCAGATTGACCACCGTGGTGATGCCAAGCTCACCGTTGATGCGCACCAAATCACGCATGATCTGGTGGGTAGTGACCGGATCAAGCGAGGCAACCGGCTCATCGGCGAGAATGATGGCCGGCTCCTGGGCTAACGCCCGGGCGATGCCGACCCGCTGCTGCTGCCCGCCCGACAGAGTGCTGGCGCGCACCCAGGCCTTTTCGGGAATGCCGACCCGCGCCAGCGCCTGAACCGCAACCGCGCGATCATGCGCCGGCCAGAGATTGAACATCGCCCGCCAGCCCGGCACATGGGCCAGGCGGCCTATCAGCACGTTTTCCATCACGCTGAGCCGTTTGACCAGGCGAAAATCCTGAAAAATCATGCCGATGCGCTTGCGCAGCCGCCGAAGCTCCCGCCCTTCGCGCTGCGGCACCGTTTGACCGTCGACCGCGACCTGACCGGCAGTCAAACGGTTGAGGCCGTTGACCGCACGCAGCAGGGTCGACTTGCCCGCACCTGATGAGCCGACAATCACCACGAACTCACCGGGCTCGATGAGCAAATCGAGGTTTTTCATGCCCACCGTGCCGTTCGGATAGGTCACGCCGGCAGCGGTAAAGCGGATTTGCCCGTCCTGCTGGTTCATCAGTTCTCTCCCTTCTTGCCGCTCCTGATTCATTCGCGCAGCAGCTCATAGGCGGCGCGCACCGGCTCGTAAATCCCCGCTTCGGCCGGCACAAAGCCGTCGATTTCATACAGCGTCCACAAAACGCGTTCCGAGCGCGGCAAATCGACCTGTGTTTCGGCCAGCTTGACGAAAGCATCGCGGATGGCTTGCTGCAGATCCTCGGGCAGACCGGGTCTGAGCTGGACGCCGTCGTTGGGAATCCTCACCCCGTAGTCAAATGCAATAACCTTCTGGCCGATATCCGGATACTGAGCCTCGATGAATTGACGCACGTCGTCGTAGGCCACGCCGAAACGCACGTCGCCGGCGTAAACGGCCAACGCGGCCGAATCATGGCCACCGACAAACAGGCCCTCAATATCGCGATTAGGATCAATGCCGTGATCAAGCAGATGCAGGGATGGAAACAGAAAGCCCGAGGTGCTGTTCGGGTCGGTAAAGGCCACCGCCTCGCCCTTGAGCGCCTGCAGATCACCCTGGCAGCTCAAGTAGCCGCGCTCATCGGCGATCGGTGGTGCATCACAGACGGAAGGGTCATTGGTCATGAATTGAGAGCGATAACCGGTTTCACCCTCGCGCACCGAAATCAGGATGGGTTCGATATCGTAGCGGCGCTGTCCGAGCATGGCCGCAAACGGCGGCAGCATGCCGATATCGGCCCGGCGCGTTCCCAGCGCTTCGACCAGGCCGGTGTAGTCCTGTGGCACGAAGCTTCGAACCGGCAGACCCAGCTCGGCGCTGAGAAAATCGCCCAGCGGGCCGAGGTTGTCGACCATCGCCTCGGCCTCCAGCGACGGCACCAGACCCAGCACCAGCTCCCTGGGCCAGCCGCGCTCGTCAACTTGCTCGTCCGGGCAGCAGGCAGCAAGCAGACCGCACAGAACCAGCCCGGCAATTGCGCGCATGGCCGGGCCAACCGCCATCCTCAGACGGATGTATCTGCGCTGACCAATCGGTTGCGGTAGGCGGCCCAGGCGCCGGTCGGGCGCAGCGCAGCCAGTTCGGCCCTGGCCGCCGTGACCATATCGGGGGTCGCCGCGGCATCAAGATCAAGCTGGGTGGCCAGGCGCGCCAGCGCAGCGTCCGGGTCAGCCACCAGCGCGGCGCGATCAATCCGAATGAACTCCAGCGGCAGGAATGTCTGAAGCTGCAGCACCAGTTCGCGCTCCTGCTTCCATAGCGACACCATGCTGGCGGCATTGCGAAAACCGGCCATTCGCCAGGCCAGTTCAAGATCGCGCAAATCCTCATTGATCATCAGCACTTTGGAACCCGGCAGGCTGCGCGCCACAGCCGGCAGGGCGACCGCTTCAAGGCCGACCGTTTCCAGCAACAGTCGCTGGCCGTCATCGCCGGCCGCGCTCAGGTAGCGCTTGAGGATGCGCTCAAGCTGCATCGGCTGGTAGGACACCAGTTTGCTTGGCGTCACCGGCAAACGAAGAATCTCACGGCGGCGCGGCAAATCGCCTGTCGGCATCGGCTTGATACCCGGGTGAGCTGTCAGCGCAGCCAGCACGGCCGGGCGAGCGCCGGCCGGCCAGCCGAGCAGATGAACAACGCGCCGGCCAGCCGGATTAAACTCCGGCGGCGGCCAGTCCGTCTCGGTCAGAGCCCGTACTTCACGCCGTACCGCCTCGGGCATCAGGCGACCCAGTTCGCTGACGATGGCCGCATCGCGCCAGCCTGAGCGGGCCAGATGAAAAGCTGCCTGCTCGGTCTGACCGTCACGATCCAGACTCTGGGCGAGCAGGCTGTGGGCGGTCGGGTCATCGTGTTTCTCCACCAGCGGATCCAGCGCGGCGCGACAGGTTTCGGCATCGCCGCCGGCCAGACTCAAGCGCGCGACCAACAGCCGCGCCTGGCGCTGCCGATGGGCGTCCTCGCTGGCAAACAGTCCGCGCGCCAGCTTCACGGCCTGATCGACCTGAGCGCGCTGTTCGGCTATCAGTGCTTCAATCAGCTGCTGCACCTCCGGCCGCTCGGCGGCCAAAGTCCGCGCCAGCACTTCGGCCCCGTCAAGGTCGCCGGAGGCAAGTCGCAGTTCGGCCAGGCTGGCTGTTGCGTCCGTGCTCATGCTGGATTCAGATTCGTACCAGGTTTCCAGGCGCCGGCGCGCTTCGGAAGCCTGGCCGAGCTCACGCAGAAGGGCAATCTCGGCGCTTGAGGTTCCCGGGCCGGCCGAGCGCAGCGCTTCGAGCGCTTCTGCCGGTCGGTTCGAGTCGTACAGCAGCCCGGCCAGCTCAATCCGAAATTCGCGCTGCCGGGGCCGCTGCTCGATGGCGTTGAGCAAGGCGCGTTCGGCGAATGCATGGTGGCCCTGGGCACGAAATACCCGCGCCATCAGTAGCTGGGCACCGACTTCAGTCGGGCGCAGCTTCAATGCTTCGGAGGCATACCGATGGGCCTCGTCGAGCTGCCCCTGTTCGAGCAGCAGCTCACCCAGCGCAATCTGCGCCGGAACACTTTGCGGGTCGGCGCGCAGGGCCGTGCGATACGCCTGCTCGGCACCACCCGGATTGTTTTCAAGCAGCGCCAGATGCCCGCTTTCCAGGCGTCCGAGCACGTGATTGGGATTGCGCTCGATGCAACGGCCGATGGCGGCCCGCGCGTTTTTCCGATCTCCGGCGGCGCGATGGACGCGGGCCAAATGAAACCAGGTCTCGGCCCGATCATCATCAAGCTCAGCCGCGGTTTCGAGTTCAGTCAGGGCGGTACCGAGATCGCCCTGGGCGAAACGGCACATGCCGAGCATCACCCGCAGGTCGGCGGATGAAGGGCTGTCTTCGACCAGGCCGCGGTAGAGATCTTCGGCACCGGCAAAGTCCTTCTGCTCGAAACGTGCCCGAGCCTGGTTGATCACTTCTCGCTGTGTTTGCATAGTTCGCTTTCGATTCGTTGTTCGATCCAGCTTTCCAGCCGCCAGTTGGCCAGAAAACCGCAGTGGCCACCGTGGTCGAGTACCTCGATTTCCAGGGCATCGGGTCGCGGCAGGGTCTCAAAGTCGCTGACCGGAATAATCGGATCGTCGGCCGCGGTGATGATCAAGGTCGAGGTTTCCAGCCCGGCCAGATAATCGCCGGCCACCGAGTAGCCTTCCAGATAGGCGTTGAGGTCTTCAAAATCGGTCAGACGCTCCACCAGCCATTCGGTCTGGTGGCGGATACTGCCGAGCCGAAACCATTCGTGCAGATTGTAGCGCTCGGGGTACAGGGATTGCTTGCGTTTGAGCGAGCGGCGCCATTTGTGAATGAAGTAGCGCTCGTACAGCCCGAGATTGCGCTCCATCGCGTCGAGCACGTGCTGCGGCCGGATAACCGGCGACACGGCCAGCGCACGGCGCAGCTCAAGCCCCCGCGACGGCGCCTGACGGGCGATGCGCAAGGTGAAATTTCCGCCGAGGGAAAATCCGGCCAGAAACACCGGGCCATCGTATTCCCGGCCCACGACGGTCACAGCGTCCAGCACCTCTTCGAGCTGGCAGGAGTGAAACAGGCCCTCGTTGAGATGGTGCGAATCGCCGTGGTCGCGGAAATTGAGGCGAAAGGTGTCGAATCCGGCCTGGTCGAGACGCGCTGCGGTGGACAGCAGGTAATTGGAGTCCACGCTGCCTTCCCAGCCGTGCAGCAGGATGACCAGAGCGGCGCGCCGAGGATTCGGCGCCTGATTGGCGAAGCCCAGCAGACGGGTTCCGTCGCCGGCTGTGATCACGCGCTGCGTGCTGCGTGCCAGGTATTCGATGGCGCGCCGACGGATCGCGCGCCGGCGCAGCGGTCCGGAGGCAAGCATCGACTGGATATGCGGGCTGCTCAACAGGCCGCGCGGCCGAAAATCAGCCAATTTTGCTTCAGGCATGTTCATAGTAGTCTTTTACCACTGCCCCGGCCTGCTCAGCGAGGCCGCGCCGACCATTATCGTAATCGACGATCGGCTCGCCAATCATGATTCTTCCGATCAGCGGCGGCTCGGCCATCAGGCGCAGGAAATTGCGGATGAAGTTCTCGTTCGGGCCGAACACCATTTCGGTGTGCAGGTCGTAGTCGCGTTCATAGCGAATGGCAATCGGCACCACCGGAACCCCGGCGCGGATCGCCGGACCAAACAGCGGCGCATGGAAACGTCCAACGCCCGGATCCGGGCGAATGCCGCCTTCGGGGAAAATGCCGACGCGCTCGCCGCGGCGCAGCAGCGCGGCCATGCGCCGTGAAATTTTCAGCCGCGACTCGCTTTTGCCACGCACGATAAACAAAGTGCCGCCCCTCTCGGCCAGCCATCCAACCAGCGGCCAAGAGCGAATCTCGGCCTTGGCCACCAGCCACATCGGCCACAGCGCCTGCAGCAGCACGATATCGAGCCAGCTAATGTGGTTGGCGACCATCAGCGCCGGCCCATCGGGCAAACGCCCGGTGACCATCATGTGAACCCCGAACAGGCGCAGAGTGATGCGCTGCCAGCGACGATGGGCACGCTGGCGGACGGTCAGCCCGGCCAGGCGCACACGGCTGATGCCGGGCAGGAAACACAGCAGGGTCAACGGCAGACCAATCAGGGCGTGCAGAAAAAACAGTGGCAGGCGCCAAAGCAGCCGCCAGGGCTGGCGAAACGGCGGCGGCTGTATGGGTTCGCTCATTCCGACACCGCCGCGCGCGTGCCGCAGTTCCAGCAGCTAGTGAATTGCCCTTCGAGGCGCTCGCCGCAGCCTGGACATTCCCAGGAATTTTCCTTACTGGACCGGTGGCGGTTCTCCAGTACCTGCTCGGCACGCGAGCGGTCGGCCGCGCGCACCCAGATCGACGGGCGCGCACCCTCGGCATAATAGATCTCCACGGCCACGCCCCACAGCTCCATATTGCGCAACTGAACTTCAATACCGGCCGATTCGAGCAGGCCGCGCAAAAAGCCCGCCTCAACCGGATGTTCGGCGGTCAGCAACTGAGTCCAGTCGTTCACTTCAAGCGCTCTCGATGAATCGTCCAAAAGTAGTGTATCTGCTGATGCTCGCGTAAATGTGACGACCCCTGGTGACGACCCTTGGCGACAACCTTGGCCTGCCGTTGAATACGCCGTAATCTGGCATCATGTATGGCTTGTTTCAAGCAGACTGCATCCCTTAAAAGTGACCTCGCCCCCCAAGGCCCGTATCCGTATTGCCTCGACCCGCCGCGAGTTTGCAGCGCGCGCCGACGAAACCGTGCTCGCCGCCGCGCTGCGCCATGGCATCGTGCTGCCCTACTCCTGCCGCAACGGTACCTGCGCGAGCTGCAAATGCCGCCTGATCAGCGGCGAAATCAGCTATCCCTACAATCCGCCGGCCGCGCTCAGCGCCGAGGAACTGCACGACGGCCACATGCTGAGTTGCCAGGCCGTGGCCAACGGCGATGTGCTCATCGAGGCACGCGAGATCGAGCAGGTCGAAGAAATTCCACTGCGCCGTCTGCCGGCTCGGCTGGAAACGATGGAGCGCTTCACCGAAGAGGTCATGTGTCTGCGCCTGAAACTGCCGGCGGCCGCGCGTTTGCAGTTTCTGGCCGGCCAGTACATCGACATTCTGCTGGCCGACGGCAAGCGCCGGGCTTTTTCCATCGCATCGGCACCGTCGCAAAAGGATTTTATCGAGCTGCACGTCAAATTCATCAGCGGCGGCGGCTTTACCAGCCACGTTTTCGATGACATGCAGGTCAAGGAGATTCTCCGCTTTGAAGGCCCACTGGGCACCTTCTTCTTCCGACGCAGCTCAACACGTCCGGCGGTGCTGGTTGGCGGCGGCACCGGCTTCGCCCCGCTCAAGGCCATCATCGAAGAATTGATCCATTCCGGTGATCAGCGGCCGCTCGAATTGTTCTGGGGAGTCAGCAAGGCGGACGATCTGTATGCCGCAGAACTGATCAAAAGCTGGCAGAAGCTGCACCCGGCGCTCAATTTCACCCCGGTGGTCCTTTCTTCCGATGAAGGCTGGAGCGGCGAAGCCGGCTACGTCCATGAAGCCGTGCTGCGCCGCCACCCCGACCTGTCAGCCTGGGACGTTTACATGTCCGGCCCGCCGGCCATGATCCACGCCGCCCGCCCGGCCTTCATCCAGGCCGGCGTGCCCGAAGACCGGCTATTCTACGATTCCTTCGACTTCGCCCCGGACGTGCCGCCAGCCTCCGGCTGACTGACCCCGACCCGGCGAGGCGCGGAACCCATGTCCAGCGCGTCGCGCGGCAGGGCCGACACGCCTTGTAGAAAAACCTCAGACGTGGATCTGTGTCAACCTGACGGCCTATGGCTGACGGACAAAAATCCGGTGGCAGGATTTGTGTGCGGTTCTCGTTAATGCCGAGTTAAGCCAGCTTCCCAACCAATGTGAGGACTCCATGCAATTTGCCCTACACCACCTTGTTTTGCACCACGCGCCAAGGCGCGTTTTATTTGCGGTTGCGGCCGCGCTGCTGTTTTCTGTCGCTGCTCAGGCGCAGATTACCTTTCAGATCAATTCGCTCGGCGATGCCGGTAAAGGCGGCGCGGCCGCTTCCGGTCAATGCTGGACGGGTTCGGCAATCAATGGTCAACTGGAATGCACCTTGCGCGCCGCGATTCAGGCCGCCAACCAGCGCAGCGAGCTGGTTACTTTTGAGTTTGCCGATATTCCCGTGGGCTCTAACCATTCGTCTTTCATCACCATCGGCAGTGCCTTGCCGACCATTGTCAGTCAGGTCCACATTCGAGGGCAGAGTCATCCGGAATGGTTTGAAGGCAGGGCAAATGTCCGGATTCAGGGCTCAGCCAACGGAGTTATCCAATCCTATGGCGGGCTGGTCTTTGGCCCTGGGAGCGACAACTCCCAGGTGGAAAACATCGGAATCCGCTTCGTTAATGACGCGGTGACAATTGCTGGTGCCAGCTCGATCACCATCAACAACAACTACCTGGCCGGTGGCCGGAGCAACGCGGACGACTCCGGGCGCAACGGTCGTTATGGCATCCTCCTGTCCAATGCCCACACGGCCACAATACTTGGCAACTTCATCCGCGGCAATAACAGCCATGGCATCGTTCTGGTGGACGGATCCTCCGGCAACGTTATTAGTGGCAACTATTTTGGTGTACGCCCTGCTGGCTCAACTTTTGCACCGTTTGCGGATTCATCCAACGGCGGGGCCGGCATTTATGTACATGCTACAGCCGGTACTGAAAATTCGCTGGGCGTCGTCGCCGGCAACTATTTCGCCAACAATGACGAAGGCGCCATCCAGGTATTCGCCGATGGTCAGTTGATCTCCGCCAACCGTATTGGCCTGCCGCCGGTTGAAGGCGTCTACAGCGGATATGCCGCAGCCGATTATGGCAATCGCGGCGATGCCGCCATCCATCTCGAGTCCGACAACAATGAAATATTTTCCGGCAATCTGATCGGCAACGCCGACCAGGTCGGCATTCGGCTGGGCAGTTCATCCACGCCAGCGTACGACAACGAAATCTACAATAACCGCATTGGGCTTGATAATGATGATCAGCCCTTTGGGATGAGATACGGGATCGAGCTTGTGAATTCATCCAACACCTTGATCCGCGGGAACACAATTGCCAATCACTCAATAGACGGTATTTATGCCCGAATCAACGGCCACGTCAGTCAGATTCGGTCCAACCAGATCATGAACAATAGCGAATCCGGTGTGCACATTCGCGGTAGTGCTCGCATTGGCAGCGACAGCCTCTCCGATGCCAACCTCATTGGCGGAAACAAGCGAGGTGTGCTTGTCCACTCCAACACCGGCCTGGTAGAAATCTGGAACAATTACATTGGCACTAACCCCGAGGCTGAGGATCTGGGCAACGAGACCGGTATCCAGGTGCAGAACAACACTGGATTTGTTGACATTGGCAAACTTGGAAACGGCAACATCATCGGCAACAACAGCGCTCTCGGCATTTATCTGGCCACTGATGCCAACAAAGTCTGGGTCATGTCGAACCAGATTGGTGTGCACCCCGACGGCACCGCCATTGGCAACGGAACGGGGATCAGAATTTCCGGCAACGGCGCGGCCTACCAGAACCTCATTGGCTATAGTTCCGCCGATACGCTGCCCAACCCGGTTGACTGGCTAAACGATCTGGGACAGGGCAACACCATCGCCAACAGCAGCGGCAGGGGGATACTCATCACCGGCAATGAGCAGGCCGTCGACAACAACATGCGCGGCAACCGCTTTTTTGCCAACCAGGGCCGCGATATCGACCTGGGCATGAACATGATTGATCCCGGCGGCGGAACCAGTGGCCCCAACACACGGCTCAACTGGCCGGAGTTTGATGCCGAACAGACCTGGCTGGACCTGTCAACCGGCGAAGCCCAGGTGGCTTTCAGCGTCAACACGTTTCCGACCAATGCCAGCTATCCTCTCAAAGTGGATCTGTACCTGATCGACGACAACAACCCGACCCGTCCGGCCTATATCCGCACCATCGAATACCCGCACACGGCCGGCAGCAGCAATCAGGTTCATATCGAAAATTTCTCCTGGCCAACAGGTCTGCCGTTCAGTGGCCATCTAGTGGCGACCGCCAGCGACGGAGTGCATGGCAACACCAGCCAGTTTTCAGCCATACCCGTCGCTTTGGACACAAGCTCGGACGGGCTGGGAACGGTCATGCCGAACAATGGTTGGGGCGGTGTTTACCTTGACCTGCAAACACTTGCCGGCAACAGCGTGGTGGTCAGCGGTTTCGACCTGGCATTCAACGGCAGTGTGGGTAGCAATGTTGATGTAGCAGTTTATGTCCGCGATGGCAGCTATGTCGGTGAAGAACAGAATGAATCGGCCTGGACCCTGCATGAAACGCTGACTTATCAGCAGGCCGGGGTAGATGCCTTTGCATCGGCTACGCTCAATCAGGTGATCGAGATTGAGCCCGGTCAAGTTCAGGGCGTCTACCTGCAGGCGCTGTCAGCCGACGGGATTCGCTATTCGGGCACCAATGCTCGGCCCCCACAGACCGACTGGAATGATGGCACACTAAGTCTGTTCAGCGATACCGCGACGACTGCCAATGCGCCGTTTGACGGAGACCTGTACCAGCCGCGCAGCTTTGCCGGCATCGTCCGTTACGACGCAATTGTTGAAGACGGCCTGTTCAGCGATCGCTTCGAAAACTGACCCTGTCGGGAGCCTCGGGACAATCCCGAGGCTCCCTGTTCAGGCACGGCCCGCTTGACATCCATCGGCCGCAACGCAGAATAAACTCCAACGTTACATAAAAGTGCGGAAACTGAACGGAGCAACGGCCATGACACACCTCCAAACCGGCAAACCGGCCGCTGTGGCTCTGGCGTTCAGCCTGATTTTTGCTTTCTCCACCCCGCTCGTATCAACGCTCAGCCACGCACAGGCACCAGATCTTCCGCTGGCCAATGTCTATCACCCTGGCGTCGATCTTCAGGCTTATTGGGCAAGCGAAAAGCTGGACGGCGTGCGGGCGTACTGGGATGGCGAAAAACTCTGGTCGCGCGGTGGTCATGTCTATGTCGCGCCGGATTGGTTTACCGAAGATTTTCCGGAACAACCGCTCGATGGTGAATTGTGGAGCGGTCGGCAGCGCTTTGACGAGCTTTCAGGCGTGGTGCGGAAACACCAGCCCGTCGACCGCGAGTGGCAGCAGGTGCAATTCCACGTATTTGACCTGCCCAATCCCGACACCCCGTTTGAACAACGCTACCGCCAGCTCAAAGAGCTGGTGGAGGCGTCCAGCTCACCCTATCTGTTTCTGGTCGAGCAGCACTCGGTAGAAAGCCACGCAGCCTTGATGGCGGAGCTTGACGAAATTGTCGCCAGCGGTGCCGAAGGGCTGATGCTGAAACGCAAGGCCAGCCTGTACCGAGCCGGCCGCTCGGATGATCTGCTCAAGGTCAAAACGCACGAGGATGCTGAAGCCACCGTCGTCCGCCATTTGCCGGGCAGCGGCAAATACCAGGGCATGATGGGCTCGCTGGAAGTCGAACTTGAAAACGGCCGCCGCTTCCGCATCGGTACCGGTTTTACCGACGCCGACCGGCAAAATCCGCCGCCCATCGGTGCCCTGATCACCTTCCGCTACCGCGGCCACACCGCCACCGGCCTGCCCCGCTTCGCCAGTTTCTTGCGAGTACGCGACGACGAGCCGGAAGCCAGGCAGTAGTGGTTGCGCGGTTGGTTTTTCACAACACCGCATCTGACCAAATTCTGCATACCAGGGCCTTGTCCTGAAGATATGTGCAACAAAATCACTTGTTGCTCATTTTTATTAAAAAATAATTAACAAGTGGCTTTGCTGTGTACCGATTGACACCAATCAGTCTTGTTGTTAATAATGAGACTAATATGATCAATAAGCCCGGCTCGGGCTGGACTTGTCCTGGATGAATCTCGATCTACGCAAAGCCGTTCACTACCACCTGGACCGGTTTCCCCCTGCGGAACTAGAGCACTACCCGCTGCTGCCCGGATTGCTCAGTGCGACAGACGCACTGGCGCGTTACGATCAAGCGCTGCAGGGCATGCATGACAGCGAGGTCTTTCTGGCACCCCTGCGCGGTCAGGAGGCTGTCGTTTCCTCACGCATGGAAGGCACCATCAGCACGATGGACGAAATCCTCCAGTTGGAAGTGGAATACGATGAGGATAACGAACGGGCAATCGAGGGATTTCGGTCCGATGTCATCGAAACGGCGCTGTACCATCGGGCTCTGAGTACGGCGCAACGACAGTTGGAGGAAGGGCGCCCGCTCTCGGAGTCGCTCATCAAGAGCATCCATCAGCGCCAGCAGACCATTCAGTCCATCGCGGCAGAGATCGTCAGCCGTCAGGAGGGTTTCCTCGAGCACGGCCCTTCGCGTCTCAAACCCATGAACATGGCGCAGATCGCGGAAAAAGTCGGCGTGCATGAGACGACCGTGAGCCGCGCCGTTTCCGGCAAGTACATGGCCACGCCGCACGGAGTCTTCGAGATGAAATATTTCTTCACCACGGGCTACGAAACCGAGGACGGCGAATCGCTCAGCAACACCAGCGTCAAACAAACCCTGGCGGAGATGATCGGCGCGGAAAATCCGCGATCTGGACCGTATCGCTCCATACGCCCTTGGATGGCGGGGCCGGTTCTGGTAACATGAACAGCGTTCGGTCCCACCTGCCCACCACGTTTTGCCTTTCG
>CALEIM010000068.1 GCA_937876395.1 uncultured Wenzhouxiangella sp.
GGGAGCTGGCGACCTCGCCGGCCTTCCCGGCCTGCTCACTGAGGACGTGCCCGAGGTCGATGGCCTGCTGACGCACCTTCTCGGCGTCGACCTCGCTGATCTTGTGCTTGCGCGACATGTGCTCTCCCTCTGGCTTTCCGGGTATGTGTGCCCATCGTCCCACCAAGCCTGTCCGGGCGCACCATTCCTGCGGCGGATGTTCGCTCACCGCCAGACATTCTGCGCCCGGGCGGGGAGCCGTGAAAGGATCGCGGCATGGAAGCAACTGTGCACACCAGCGCCGGGGACATCGTCATCGAGCTGTTCCCCAACCACGCGCCCAAGACCGTCGACAACTTTCTGCGCTACGTGGACGAAGGCTTTTTTGACGATCTGATCTTTCACCGGGTCGTGCCCAATTTCATGATCCAGGGTGGTGGCTATACCGACCAGATTGCGTATCGCGAGCCCGACTACGCACCAATCATCAACGAGGCCGGCAACGGCCTGCTCAACCGCCGCGGCACGATTGCCATGGCGCGCACCTCGGACCCCAACTCGGCCACAACCCAGTTTTTCATCAACCTGGTCCACAACGACTTTCTCGACGGCGACTACGCCGTATTCGGCAAAGTGCTGCGCGGCATGGAAACCGTTGACAAAATTGCCGGCCTGTCCACCAGCCCGATCAGTACGCCCTACGGCACTTGGACAGACTACCCGCGCAATCCGCCGGTGATCCACCGCGCGGTGCGCAGCGCAGGCTTTCCACTGATGGCCGAACACAGCGGCTCGTGGTATGACGAGGACAACAGCGGTGTGGGCTTCAATATCGAAATTGCCAACAACGCCTCGGGCGACGGTCCGCTGGCAATCGTCTACTGGTACAACTTCGCCGGCGGCGGCCAGTTCTGGCTGACCGGCCAAAACACCTTTGACTGGGGCGCGAACGAAGTCACCGTTGACTTATACAGCGCGGAAGCGGGCAGTTTTCAGAACGCCGAATCAGACTTCGAGGTTTACGGCAGCCTGACCATTCGCTTCGACGGCTGCGCCAACGGCACGGCCAGCTACAGCCTGCCCGGCTTTGGTTCAGGCGAGATCGAATTGACCCGGCTGAGCCGGCCGATCAGCTACCAGTGCACCGATAGCTAAAGCCGACACCGCATCGTGCTCAGCATCAAAAATCTCGACAAGCGCTACAAGGGCGGTTTCCACGCGCTCAAGTCGGTCAGCCTGGACATCCGGCAGGGTGAAATCTTCGCCCTGCTCGGCCCCAATGGGGCCGGCAAGACCACGCTGATCAGCATCATCTGCGGGCTGGTCACGCCCAGCGCCGGGCAGATCACGGTTAACGGCTACGACACCGAGCGCGACTTTCGCCACACCCGCCGCCTGACCGGCCTGGTGCCGCAGGAGCTCTACACCGACACGTTCGAGACCGTTTATGCCACGGTCAGTTTTTCGCGCGGCCTGTTCGGCCTGGCGCCTGACCCTGGCCATATCGAGCGCGTCCTGCGCGAGCTTTCCCTGTGGGACAAGCGCAACAACACCATCATGACCCTGTCGGGCGGCATGAAACGCCGCGTGCTGATCGCCAAGGCGCTGGCTCACGAGCCGGAACTGCTGTTTCTCGACGAGCCCTCGGCCGGTGTGGATGTCGAGCTGCGTCGCGACATGTGGCGCCTGATCGAGCGGCTGCGCGACAGCGGAGTAACCATCGTGCTGACCACCCACTACATCGAAGAAGCCGAGCGGATGGCCGATCGCGTCGGCGTCATCCGGCGCGGTGAAATCGCCGTGGTCGATGAAACCTCAGCGCTGATGAAAAAGCTGGGTCGCAAGCATCTGAGCCTGCAGCTCGAACAACCCATGACCGCGCTGCCGGCCAGCCTTGATGCCTGGACGCTGAACCTGGCCGACAAGGGCCGGCGCCTCGACTACAGTTTCAATGCCGACGACGAACAGGCCAGCGTGCCGGCCCTGCTCAAACGGCTTCATGGCGAAGGTATCGAGTTCACCAACATCAATACCCGGCAAAGCACGCTTGAGGAAATTTTCGTTGACCTGGTCCACAGCGATGATTCCGCGGAGCGCAACCGCTCATGAACGTGCCGATGCTCAATCTGCGCGGCGCCTGGACCATCTATTGCTACGAGATGGCGCGCTTCAAGCGCACCCTCTGGCAGAGCCTGGCCACGCCCATCCTGACCACGGTGCTGTATTTTGTCGTGTTCGGCTCGGCCATCGGTTCGCGCATCGGCGAGATTGACTCGATCAGCTACGGCGCCTTTATCGTGCCGGGCCTGATCTTGCTGACGGTTTTCACCCAAAGCCTGAACAACGCCAGCTTCGGCATCTACATGCCGCGCTTTTCAGGCACCATCTACGAGATCCTCTCAGCCCCGGTATCCACCGTTGAACTGGTGCTGGCCTATGTGGGCGCCGCGGCCAGCAAATCGGTCCTGCTTGGGCTGATTATCCTGATCACCGCACAGCTTTTTGTGGACCTGCACGTCAGCCAGCCGCTGTGGATGCTGGTCTATCTGCTGATGGTGGCTTTCGCCTTCAGCCTGGCCGGGTTCATCATCGGTGTCTGGGCCAAAGGATTCGAGGCACTGCAGTTTATCCCGATGCTGGTGGTCACCCCGCTGACTTTTCTTGGCGGCGTATTCTACTCCATCGACATGCTGCCCGAAACCTGGCAGACCATCAGCCTGTTCAATCCGCTGGTCTATATCGTCTCGGGCTTTCGCTACTTTTTCTTTGGCACTGGTGATGTCAGCGTGTGGATCAGCCTGGCCGCGCTGGCCGGCTCGATCATCGTGTGCCTGGCCATCGTCTCGTGGATCATCCGCAGCGGTCATCGTTTGAAAAGCTGAAACGTAAAAAAACCCGGCAGGTTTACTGCCGGGTTTATCCGTTCTGTCAGAGAGCAAACTTGCCGGCTGTTACCGCCGCTCGCCCCCGCCACCGCGTCGTGACTCGCTGCTGCTTGCACGACTCGGCGCAGCCTGCCGGGTTGGCGGTGCTGCACTACGGCTGCTTGGCGTCGGCGCGCTGCTGCGGGCCGGTCGAGACGTTGATGGTGATCTCGTCGCCCGCGGCCACGAGCCGGCCGGCCAGCCGGCAGATCTTGTCGTACGCCTTGCGTGCGGCCACGTCGATATCCGGATGCGCGCAGTCACGCAGACTTATGCCCATCGTGATCGTACGGATGTCGAGCTTCTCCATCTGCACCATGCGGATGGTCTCGACGATTTCCTGCGGGGCGACGACGTTCTTGCGCGACTTCGACATCTTCTCGGAGCGGCCGACCCCTACCGGCC
>CALEIM010000069.1 GCA_937876395.1 uncultured Wenzhouxiangella sp.
AGGGACACGACTGCATGGACCTCCAGCAATTCGTCGAGCCGGTGATCGCCACAGCGACACGTGCGGGCGCTGCGATACTCGCTATCTACGCCACCGATTTCGGTGTCGAGGCCAAGGATGATGAATCGCCGCTTACGCAGGCCGACATGGCAGCGCACCGCGCTATCCTGGCGGATCTGGCGAAACTCACGCCGGACATCCCGATCGTTTCCGAGGAAAGCGGCCTGCCCGATTTCGAGGTGCGTCGCCAATGGCCGCGCTACTGGCTGGTTGACCCGCTGGACGGCACGCGGGAGTTCGTCAAGCGCAACGGCGAATTCACCGTCAACATCGCGCTCATCGAGGAACATCGTCCGGTGCTGGGCGTAGTGCATGTTCCAGTATCGGGCAAGACCTATATCGGGGTCGTCGGCGCGGGTTCCGAGCTTCGATTGCAAAACGGCGAGAGGCAGGCAATACGCGCAGCGATTGAAAGTGCGAACCCGGTCCGGGTCGTCGGCAGCCGGTCGCATCGCGGCAAGAGCCTGGATGCGTTCCTCGAAAAGCTGGTCGACTTCGAGATGGTCCCGATGGGCAGTTCCCTGAAGTTTTGCCTGGTTGCCGAAGGCGCGGTCGTTGACCATGTCGATGGCTTCGTCGAGGTTGGTGGCGTGCATCAACGACAGCACCGGTCCGAAGACCTCCTCGCATGTCACGGGCATCGAGTTAGAGACGTTGTCGAGGATCGTCGGTTCGTAGAAGTGACCGCCCTCATGGCCGGCTACTTTCGCCGAATGCCCACCCGTAAGCACCACGGCGCCCTGCTCGACCGCACCTGTTATGTAGGCGTGGACTCTCTCGAGTTGGTCACGTGACACCAACGGTCCCAGGTCTTTGTCCTCGAGGCCCGGTCCGAGGCCCAACGTGTTCGTGACCCGCGTTAGCGCGGGCAAGAGTCTGTCTCTGAGGCTGCGATGGATCAGTAGCCGAGTGCGAGCAGTACAGAGCTGCCCACTGTTACGGAACGCCGCCTTGGCTATGGCGGGCGCCACCGCTTCGACGTCAGCATCTTCCAACACCACGAAGGGGGCCTTGCCGCCCAGCTCCAGGGCGACGCCCTTGAGGTGTTCGCCGCCGCTGGCGATGCGGCCGATGCCGCGGCCGACCCCGGTGGAGCCGGTGAAGGAAATGAACGACGGCACCGGGTGCTCGACGAAGGCATTGCCGATTTCCGAACCCGCGCCCACCACCACGCTCAGCACTCCCGGCGGCAGCCCGGCCTCGTCGAAGATGCGTTCCAGCAGCAGCCCACCGGCCACCGGGGTGTCGCTGGCCGGCTTGATCACCACCGCGTTGCCCAGCGCCAGCGCCGGCGCAACCGAACGGATGCTCAGGTGCAGGGGGAAGTTCCAGGGGCTGATCACGCCTACCACGCCCAGCGGCTTCCGGTACACCAGGCTCTGCTTGCCCGGCACGTCCGAGGGCAGCACGCGGCCGTGGCTGCGCCCCGGCATGCTGGCCGCCTCCAGGGTGATGGCGCGCGCCGAGCCCCATTCGACCGCGGCCTTGGTCCTGGTGCTGCCGGATTCGCGCACCAGCCAGTCCATGATTTCGTCCTTGCGCGCATCGAAGATCGACACCGCCCGGTGCATCACCGCGGCGCGCTCGCCCGGACCCCTGGCCGCCCACTCCGGCTGTGCCTGCGCGGCGGCGCGGTAGGCTTCGTCCAGGTCGGCCTCGTTGGCCATCGCGATTTCAAGCAACCTTTCGCCGCTGTAAGGATTGTTGACTTCGAGTCGGCGGCCGGCGGCACCTTCGCGTCGCTGACCGGCAATCGGCAGCAGGCCGATGTCCTCGTAAGGTGAGGGGGCTTTCGTAGTCACCCGATCATCTCCTCACTGCAGACGAAGGATCGGCTTGACGGTCTTGCCGCTGGCCGAATCCTCGAACGCCTGGGCGATGTCGGCAAAGTCGTAAAACCCAACCAGCCGGTCAAAGGGGAATTTGCCGGCCTTGTAGAACTCGATCAGCTGTGGAATGAACACCCGCGGCACGGAGTCGCCCTCGATCACACCGATCATGCCCTTGCCTTCAGCCATCAGGTCATTATGTACGTCCAGCTCCATCTCCGGCGTCACGCCGACAATCGCCACCGTGCCCAGCGGGCGCAGCGCCTGGAGCGACTGGCGAACCACCGGCGGCGCGCCGGTGGTTTCTACCGCGTATTCGGTGCCGCCGCCGGATGCGGCCTTGATCTCCTTGACCACATCGACTTTCTTGCCGTTGAAGACGTGGGTCGCGCCCAGCTCGCGGGCCAGTTCCAGCCGGCTGTCGTGCACGTCCACGGCGAAGATCCGCGGACAGCCGGCGATCTTCGCGGCCATGATCGCGCTCAGCCCGACCGCGCCGGCGCCGTAGACGGCGATCGAGGTGCCGAATTCCGGCTTGAGCCGGTTGAGCACGGTGCCGGCGCCGGTCTGGATGCCGCAGCCCAGCGGGCCGAGCAGCGCAAGATCCACGTCCTTGTCGACCTTGACCACGTTGCGCTCATGGGCCACCGCGTGGGTGCCGAACGAGGACTGGCCGAAGAACGTCGACAGGTCGGTGTCGCCCTGGTGCAGGCGTGCACTGCCGTCGTCCATGCGGCCGCCGAAGTTGAGGTCGTTGAAGACGTCGCAGACAGTGGGATGGCCGGTCAGACAGTTGGCGCACTGGCCGCAGTGGGCAAAGGACATCACCACATGGTCGCCGGACGCAAGCGAGCTGACGTTGTCGCCGACCCTTTCGACAATTCCCGAACCCTCATGGCCGAGCACGATCGGATAGGGTGACACTGCCAGGTCACGCCCGACCGCGTCGGTATGGCAAACACCGGTGGCGACCACCTTCACCAGCACCTCGTTGGGGCCAGGTCCGGACAGCCTGACCTCCTCAAACGAAAAACTCGCACCCTGCTCGTGAGTAACTGCTGCCTGAATCTTCATGCTGACCTCCGACTGTGAAAAAAAGTTTTCGGTACAGAATGCGTCGACCTGTATCGGACAAAGCGCGCACAGACGTGCTCTTTTACGCTGATTCGTTTGCGGTGACCCCTGCTTTGCGGTGCGGCATTCCTCTTCGTCAATCGTGTCCCGTGGCGGGTTATCCCAAACTCTCGCCCCGGTTACTGGCTTGCTCGAACCGTAGCGCAAAACCGGTGCAGGCGCAAGGTTTGGGAAGTGTGAAGGTCTCGCAAACACCAGCCACGGATGGCGGGCATCCGGCTCAGGCGCGACCAGGGCTATTGAGCCGGCCTGCTCGACACTGCCGTGTACTGACGACAGGTAAATCTTACAGGCTTTCGCGCACTTACAGGCTTTCGCGCACTTACAAGCCCGAGCGGTCCCGGGTTAGCCCGCTCGTTGCAGAGCGTTTCGCAGTTCGTCCTTGGTCATCTTGCTGCGGCCTGAGATGTGTTTTTCCTGGGCTCTTGCGTAGAGCTCGTCCCGGCTGAGGTCTTCCATGCCCGATTTCTGTCTTTTACTGCCTTTGCCTGAGGGTGCCACTCTGGCAGGTGGTTCCCTGTCGGTCATTTTGCCTTGCAGGCGGTCCTTGAGTACCTGCATCAGGTCGATCACGTTGCTCTCCGGGGCACCCTCTTCTTCGGGGGCCTGCTCGGCTTCAAGTACGTCCTTGCCTGCTTTCAGTTTCTGATCAATCAGTTTCCGTAGTCGCACGGTCTGTTCTTCCTGCAGCACGTTGGGGTCCAGCTCGTCTTTTGATAGCGCCTTGATAGCCTGTCGTAGTTCTTTGGCGAGTTTCTTGTCGGCCGCTGGCTTGTCCGGCAAGCCGACCTGGGCAGGCGAGCGGATCTCATCGTGGAAACGCAGGGTTTCTGCCCGCAGAATACCCCGTTCCGCCATAATGGCGATCAGGTACTCACGATCCCGCATCACGAAGGTGGCAATCCCGGCACGCTGCTCTTCCTCCATGGATCGGGCAAGCAATCGGTAGGCTTTATTGGTGTCGGAATCAGGAGCGAGAAAGTAGCCCCGTTTGAAAAAAACCGGGTTGATCTCTGACAGGGGGACGAAACGGCCAAGGTCTATTTCCCGGGTTTTCTCCGGCGCCAGGGCTTCCAGCTCTTCATCCTCCACAATCACAAACTGGTCTTTGTCGACCGGATAGCCCCGCACGATGTCGTCCCGGGTCAGCGCCTTGTCTTCCTTCTCACAGAAATACTGCCGACGCAGCGGGTTGCCATCCTCATCCACCATATTCAGTGACAGCGCCTTGCCCCGATTGGCGGGAAACAGCGACACCGGCAGGCTGACCAGCCCGAATGCGATGATGCCTGACCAGAAAGGTCGTGGCTGATGAGGCTCCTGCGGCTCATCCTTCGCTTCTGTTTTATTTTCTGCTTTTTGCGGCTTTTTTCGTGCCATGCTTTTTTTCCTTCAGGCTCGCTTCCAGGGCAGCGGCGACGTTGTCCACAGGCTTCCTGCGGGCAGGGGCCGTGCGACGAATACGGCCACCCTTGCGTTTTTTGTCGATCAGTTCGAGTACTCGCTCCCGGTACTCATCCTGATAGGATTCCGGCTCAAAATCGGCGTCTAGCATGCCGATCAGCTGCCGGGCCATGGCCAGTTCCTTTTTGTCCAACGCCTTGCCTTTCGGAGCCTCCAGCTCCGAGGCCGCAACCACCTCATCCTGATACCGCAGGGACATCAGCATGGGGTAGCCCTCATACAACCGTAAGGCGCCGTAGTATTCCTTTTTGCGCATCACCCAGTGGGCGAGACCTTCGCGGCCTGAGCGGGCAAGTTCGGCGATCAGGGCTGCCCAGGCTGCCTCGGAGCCATCCGGACCCAGGTAGTAGGGGCGGTCGTACCAGCGATGGTCAATGGTCCGTTCCGGCAGGAACTCAAGAATATCGATACGGCGGGATGGTTCGGGCCTGAGGTCTTCCAGCTCCTCCTGATCGAAGAAGATTGAGCTGCCTTCGTCCGTGCGGTACATGCGGCGGGTCTGGTCATAGGCCACGATATCATCAGTGTCCGGATTGACCAGTGCCTGCCGGACCGGGGACTTGTCCTTTCGGTGCAGCAGACGAAAGCGCACGTTACGGTCTTCTACCGCGGAGTACAGTTTTACCGGTACCTCTATGTTCTTGATGCACAGGGTGCCCTTCCAGATTGCCCGGGCCGCCATCAGGCTGACTCCTCGCCGCTTATGCGCTGTTTCTCGTCCTCTTCGCAATGCCGGCAGACAAACCCGTCGCCGTTCGGCTGTTGATAGCAGGCCAGGCATACGCCCTGATCACAACTGACGCAGTAAGTAATGGATTCGGGGTGAATTTTCGATTCACATAACAGGCAGATTTCCGGCCCTTCATAGAGCCACCACTGTCGATCGGTTCCGGGTGCTGGCGTATCGTCGTTGCTACTCACGGTGATCAGTTCTCCTGATATTGTTTGAGCATAGATTTGGAGAGCATATTGCACGCGTCGTCGTAACCTTCCCAGGGGTCCGATTTCAATGCGCTCATCCGGCGCCGGATATTGTTGAGATGGTAGCGATTAGCCGTGGCTCCCGAGGTCAGCTCTTCCCAGCGCAGGGGCGTGGCCACGGGTGCACCTGGTCGCGCCCGGGTGGAGTAGCGGGCAATGCTGGTGTTGCCCCGGCCGTTGCGCAGGTAATCGATAAAGACCTTGCCCCGGCGTTTGGACTTGGACATGTTGGTGGTAAAACGGCCGGGCTCGTCCTGGGCGTGGGCACGGGCAATTCCATGGGCAAACGCCTTGACTTCGTCCCAGCTCCGTTCCGGTTTTATTGGCAGTATCAGATGCAACCCTTTACCGCCGGTGGCCTGCAAAAAGCTGGTGAGCCCCAGGCTGTCCAGCCGCTCTCTCAGGCTGGTGGCGGCCTTTGCAATAATGCGCCAGGACACGTCAGGGCCAGGGTCCAGATCGAAAATCAGAGTATCAGGCTTCTCCACCTCGTCCACATGGCACCCCCACGGGTGGAATTCGAGTACGCCAAACTGCACCAGGGTAACCAGGTCGTCGATGCTGGTGGCATAGAGATAGGTGGCCTTCTGCCCCTGCTTCTCCGCAATTTGGGTGCGAGGCACGGCCCGGGCAAAGTTTTTCTCCGGGTGTTTCTGAAAGAAGCAGTCGCCCTCCAGCCCCTCAGGACATCGCAGCAGGGAAAGTGGGCGGTTGGCAAGATGTGCGAGGATTTCCGGTGCCAGGTCTTCGTAGTAACGGGCCACGTCGAGTTTATTGATGCCCTGGTCGGGAAAGAGAATCCGGTCGGGGTGGGTGATCTCGACACCGGCCACGGTGGCGGCCCCTGACCCGGGCGTGTTCTTCTTTTTACCAGCTTTGAGCTTGCTGGCGTCGGCCTTGCTGCTGTCCCCAATCATCTGCACCTCTTTCGCCGATTTGTCGTCCCTTACACCCCTGAATACCGGGTGACGCAGAGCACCGCTCCCGGTTCGCTCGGTGAATTCCACGTCCACGACCAGTTCAGGGCGCACCCATTGCACGCCTGCCTGATCCGGGACATCACCGGTAAAAGGTGAGGTTTTCCGCTGCAGGGGTTTGAAACGACGGGACAGGTCGGTTAACAACCGCTGGTTAAAGCCCGAGCCCACACGTCCGGCATAGACCAGTTCATCGCCGCACCAGGCTCCCAACAACAGGGAGCCGAACCCCTTGCGGGCACCCGATGGTCTGGTAAGTCCTCCCACTACAAACTCATCCTGCTGCGTGCATTTGGTTTTCTGCCAAGACGACTGACGACCGCCCCGATACGTGCTGTCGGCCTTTTTCGAGACCATGCCTTCCAGCCCCATTTCGCAGACCTGTTCGTAAAAATGATCGCCGTGCCCCTGCAGATGGTCGGAATAACGGAGCACGTCGTCATGTTTCACCGCCGCCAGCATCTGCTCCAGTGTCTGTTTACGCTCCAGCAAGGGCACCTTGGTCAGGTCATGGCCCTCAAGATAGAGAAGGTCGAAGATCTGAAAGATGGGGGTGGCTGCGTTCTTTTTTGATTTGCTGGAAAGATACTCCTGCAGCTTGCGAAAACTGGTAGACCCGTCAGCTTCAGGAATCACGGCTTCGCCATCGAGAATGGCGCCCGACAGGGGCAAGCGCTTCAGGGATCGCGCGATGACAGGGAAACGGCGGGTCCAGTCTTTGCCATTGCGCGTGTAGAGCGTGACTTTGCCTTTGTCGATCCGGGCAAGCAGGCGGTAACCATCAAACTTGAGTTCATGCAACCATTCATCGCTCTTTGGTGCGGCTTCCACCAGAGTGGCGAGCTGAACCTTGAGATCGTCCGGCAGGGGCTTCTTGCCGGCGTGTCGGAGATCTTTGGAGTCAGGGAAGGACGTATTTTCGTTCTCGCGCGGGGACTCTTCTGCGGCTATCTGGGCCAGGGTCCGGCCAGTGACAACGCTGCGGTCATCCGGCTGTCCGGGATCGCCCTCTGATCGTTTGATCAGCAGCCAGTTCCTGTCCTTGTTCCGGCCACTGGCTTTTTTGTCGTGAATCCGCACGAGGGTCCAGTGGCCTTTCAGTTTTTCGCCATGCAGCTCAAAATCGATGCGGTCCTTGCGCGGCCTGCTACGGGGTTTCCATTCCCCGTGATCCCACAGCATAACGGTGCCCGCACCGTATTCACCCTCAGGAATAACCCCCTCAAAATCCCCATAGTCGAGTGGATGATCTTCCACCTGAACCGCGAGACGTTTTTCACCGGGCTTGAGGCTGGGGCCTTTGGGCAACGCCCAGCTTCTGAGCACGCCATCCTCTTCCAGCCGAAGATCAAAATGATGGTGACTGGCTGCATGCATATGCATGACATAGCACGTTCCGCTGGAACCGGCTTTGGTCTTGCCCTCCGGTTCCCGGGTCTGGGAAAAGTCTCGTTTCGCCCAGTATTTTTCAAGCTTATCCGTCATGGCGATAGGCCGGCAGCCCGAAACGCTCCAGACTGCCGGACTTTCCCCAAGCCCCGTCGTAAGTCAGGCGATTACTGTTCCGCGAACACGCCGCAGGCAATACGGGACCTACCGCCGCCCAGGGGCTCCGGTTGGTCGGAGTAATTGTCGCCACCCTCATGGATCATCAACGCGCGGCCGCGCAGGTCGTCCACTTCCAGCCTGGGTGCCAGAAGCTTATGGGCGCTTTCTCCATCCTGGTTCACGTACATGGTTGGCAAATCGCCCAGGTGACCGTCCGGGTTATAAGGGCCGAGGTGTGCGCCCGTGTTGTCCGGATCGTAATGATCGCCCGCAGCCGCCGCTGCTGTCATCTTGCCGTCTTTCTCCGCAGCGCCGCAGTCGGGATTCTCATGCACGTGGAAGCCATGCACTCCAGGGGGCAGCTGCTCAAGGTCCAGCTCAATTACCAGGCCATGCTCGCTGTCCTGAACGGTGACAGCGCCGATGGCTTCGCCCCGGCCATCACTGCTGACCTTGTACATGGCGACCTCTACCGCGTCGTCGGCGTATCCCACCAGGGGGGCCAGTCCGGCCATTGTGATGGTGATGCCTGCTAGCCAGGTTGTAAGGCGTTTCATACATATCCTCCTACCGTACTCAGTGCCGCCAGGGCGTCGCCCTGATTTCCACGTCCGTGTCAAACCTGGCCACATTGCACTCATGGGCCACGGCGTGGGTAGCAAATGCGGGCTGGCGCCCTGCTCGTGAGTAACTGCTGCCTGAATCTTCATGCTGACCTCCGACTGTGAAAAAAAGTTTTCGGTACAGAATGCGTCGACCTGTATCGGACAAAGCGCGCACAGACGTGCTCTTTTACGCTGATTCGTTTGCGGTGACCCCTGCTTTGCGGTGTGGCATTCCTCTTCGTCAATCGTGTCCCGGGACGGTTTGCCCCCAACTATCGCCGCGGCTATTGGCTTGCTGAAACCGTAGCGCAAAATCGGTACCGGTGCAAGGCTTGGGAAAGCGTGAAGACCTGGGAAAACGCCCGCCACGAATTGGGGGCATCGGCCAGCCGGCCCACGGTCAGCGCCGACAGATGACCGAAGGCATGGATGATGACCGGACCAAAAAGTAGCGGCTGGCACAGACCGCTCCAACGATTATTTGATCAGACCGACAGGCCGGCGGTGGCGCGGATCAGCCCCGGCCCATTGTTGCGCACATTGCCCACTTCCGGCCCGACCGGGTGGAAGCTCAGCTCCGGCTCAGGCGCGGCCAGGGCAATTGATCCGGCCTGCTCGACACTGCCGTG
This sequence comes from uncultured Wenzhouxiangella sp., assembly GCA_937876395.1. Classification (GTDB taxonomy): domain Bacteria; phylum Pseudomonadota; class Gammaproteobacteria; order Xanthomonadales; family Wenzhouxiangellaceae; genus Wenzhouxiangella. The sequence continues at coordinate 9,228 of CALEIM010000069.1, forward strand.
CAGCCAGTCGCCAAGCAGCTCACCGGACAGGATCAGCGGCATGCGCGCGTGCAGATGGGCGATGGACGGATCGGCTGGGCGGGTGACGATACTGTAGCTAAGCAAATCGCCACGCGTTTCCCACAGGCCGGCAAAAAACAGCACCGGTGCCTGAGCGGCGTGGATGAAATACGGCTGTTTCAGCGAGCCCGTTTTTCGCCATTCGTAGTAGCCCGAGCTGGGCACCAGACCGCGCCGATGTTTCCAGGCCGAGCGGAAGGCTGGTTTGATGGATGCGGTTTCACAGCGCGCGTTGATGGTGCTGTAGGCCAGCCGGCTGTCCCTGGCCCAGGCAGGGACCAGGCCCCAGCGCATTTCCATCGCTGCCGCGCCATCGCCATCGGCCACCAGTACCCAGCCCGACTGCGTGGGCGCACGGTTGTAGTTGGCCACCGGAGCGGTCTCTGGCGTGGCCAGTTCAAGACCTGCCGAAAACGCGTGGATATCGCTCCAGGTGTAGAACTGTGTGTCACGCCCGCACATCAGCGGAGCATAACGAAAGCCGAGCGCGTTTGTTTATTCAGCCCTGGACGCCAGGCCTTCAAGCATGGCTTCTACGTGCTGGCTGGGATTCAGGTCCGAATGCACTGCGGCAATCCGTCCGTCGCGGTCGATCACGAACGAGGTGCGCGAAGACAGTTCCCGATCTTCCAGGCTTGCGTCGTAGTCGGCGGCAATGCGCGCGCCCTCATCGGCGGCTACGGCGAATTTGCCGGCGCAGGTGGCACCATCGGCCGAGAAGGCCTGGAGCTGATCGGTGTTGCCTGCAGTCACGCCGATTACCGTTGCGCCGAACTCCTCAAAGCGGTCGATACTTTGCGAAAAAAGTGCCGCCTCAAGGTTGCAGCCGGGCGTGTTGGCGGCGGGGAAGAAGTACAGCACCACCGGGCCGCTGGCCAGCGCCTCGGCGAGGCTGAACTCAAACTCTTCGCCAGCCAGCCAGGCCGGGGCGCTGAAATCCGGAGCCCGGTCTCCCGGCTCCAGCGCTGCCTGGGCCTGCAACGACCAGGCAGCAAGTGCGGCAATTGCCAACGCAAACAGGGTGTTTTTGGAAAATATCATCTGGAGACTCCAGGCAGGCGCCCGGCCAATCACCGGGCGCCAGCCATCAAAGTGGGGAATATCAGCCGCCAAAGCTGAGCGTACCGCGCATCAGCATCGAATGGCCCGGAAAAGAGCAGAAGAACGTGTACTCCGTGCCCTGCTCCAGGCTGTCGGTCGAGAACGTGACGGACGTGCTTTCACCCCCGCCGATCATATCCGTGGCAGCAAGCACTCGATCGTCGTTCGGGCGAATGTAGCCTGCATCGGCACCGGCTGTCAGGCCGGCGGCAGCCGTGTCCGGGTAGTCTTCGGTGGTGGTCAGGACCACGTTGTGGCCCATGACTGCCACCGGAAGCTGGCCGACGTGATCCAGGGTAATGGTGAATTCGCTGCAGCTCTCCGGCACAGCAATCGAATCCACGCTGTATTCGATCCGGTCATTGCCTTCGATGGTGACGCTGCAGTCTTCCACGACTGCTGCGCCGGCATCCGTATCGGCATCCTCAGCACTGGCAGCTTGTGCAGGTGCCGCACTCTCATCTGTGGAGATCGTATCTGCGGCCGCGGGACGATCGGGTGCGGCTTCGGAAGATGAGGCATCCGCCGCTGCGGAATCAGCAGGCGCGGAAACAACCCTTTCGGGCTCGGTTTCGACTGGCTGCGAACGGTCGGTATCGCCGCAAGCGGCCAGGACAAATGCACACGAGATGGCAAGCAGGGTAATCGCTTTGTTCATAAGAACTCTCCTTGGTGCTGATCCGGGGTCGGTGTGGCCAATTCTGTATGGCCTGGGTTTTCCAGTATAAACACCCTGATTTCTGAAATCCAGAAGCTGAAACAGGAACGCCACCGGCGAAGCCGCTGCCCCGCAGGGGTCTGTCAAGTCGGCCTTGGCGCCAGAGTCGATTTCCTACAAAGAGTCGTGATCTTCGCCTGTTGTCGCACCTCATTATGTTTGCGATTATGTGCGTGCGGTCACATCATTTTAGGATAACGCCATGACCCGAAAACAGGAAATGATGCAAACACTGTCGAACAGCATCGTCCACGCCGACGAACTTTCGGTGGTCCACCCGAAAGTAATGCGTCACGAAATGTATGCCCAATCGCTGCGCATCCTTCGAGATGAGCTCGAGCATCTGCCGGACAACCATCTGCTGTTCACGATTCTCGACGGGGCAGATCTACAGATCTGAAGCCAGCCGCCGGCCCGTGGCTGCAGCTACGGGTCGCCCAGGCTCAGCTTGCTGACTTTCTGAAAGCCCCGGGGCAGCTTGCGCCCGCGCTGCGCACGTTCGCCCCAGTAGTTTTCCGTGTCTTTCCAGCTCATCCTGAGGTAGCGCTGGCCGGCCCAGACCAGGCAGTCTTCGCCGCGGGTGATAACGATCGCACCGACCATTTTCTCACCGTCCTTGCGTGCTTTTGGCGGGATGTTGATCAGCTTGTTGCCCTTGCCCTTTGACAGTTCAGGCAGCTCTTGCAGGTAATAGGCGAGCAGATGGCCCTCGCTGGTGGCGCACACGATAACGGCTTCGTCATCGGCACTGATTGGTGCAATCGGCAGAGCAATCGAGCCGGCCGGTACGGTCAGCACCTGCTTACCGGATTTCTGGCGAGTGTGCAGATTCTCAAGCCGGGTGGCAAAGCCGTAGCCGGCGTCCGAAGCGAGCAGGACCCGGTCTTCCGGGGCACCGATAGCCACGCTTGCGAACACCGCATCGGGCGCGGGATTGAAACGACCGGTCAGCGGCTCACCGAGGCTGCGGGCGGATGGCAATTCATGGGCGATTAGCGAATAGCTCCGACCGTTTGAGTCGAGAAAGCAGGCCTGCTGAGTGCTGCGCCCGCGCGCGGCGGCCAGAAACTCATCACCGGCGCGATAGTTGAGCTCGGCAGGCTCGATATCGTGGCCCTTGGCAGCGCGCACCCAGCCGTTCTCACTGAGCACCACGGTGACTGGCTCCGACGGCACCAGATCGGTCTCCTTCAGGGCCTGGGCCGCCGAGCGTTCGACCAGCGGGGAGCGCCGCTCATCGCCGTATTTTTCGGCATCTTCAAGCAGTTCATCGCGAATCAGGCGGGTCAGACGCTTGGGTGAATCGAGCAGGGTTTGAATCTGCTCACGCTCGGCTTCCAGCTCGACCTTTTCGCCGCTGATCTTCATCTCCTCAAGCCGGGCCAGATGCCGAAGCTTGAGCTCAAGAATCGCCTCGGCCTGCGTGCCGGTCAGGCCAAAGCGCTCCATCAGCACCGGCTTGGGCTCGTCTTCAGTGCGGATGATGTGGATGACTTCGTCAATATTGAGGAAGGCGATCAGCAGACCATCGAGGATGTGCAGGCGGTCCACCACCTGGTCGAGACGAAACTCAAGGCGGCGAATCACGGTCTGGCGACGAAACTCCAGCCATTCGATCAGTAATTGCTTGAGATTGCGCACGCCCGGCCGGCCGTCAAGACCGATCACGTTCAGGTTCATGCGCGCATTCTTTTCCAGATCCGTGGTCGCAAACAGATGATCCATCAGCTGATCCAGATCGATCCGATTCGAGCGCGGCACAATCACCAGCCGGGTGGGATGTTCGTGGTCAGACTCATCGCGCAGGTCGCTGACCCACGGCAGTTTCTTCGCCTGCATCTGGGCTGCAATCTGTTCAAGCACCTTGCCCGGCGAAACCTGGTGGGGAAGTGCGGTGATGATGATTTCCTCGCCTTCCCTTTCCCAGCGTGCGCGCTGGCGAATTCCGCCCAGGCCGGTTTCATACAGACTGAGCAGCTCGTCGCGTGAACTGATGATCTCAGGCCCGCCGGGGAAATCAGGCGCAGGAATGTGCTCGCACAGCTCGGCAAGCGTGGTGCGCTTCGGCGCTTCCAGCAGACGAATGCAGGCCGAAACCACTTCCCTTAAATTATGCGGCGGGATATCGGTGGCCATACCCACGGCGATGCCCTGGCCGCCGTTGAGCAGCAGGTTGGGCAGGCGCGCGGGCAAGAGCTTTGGCTCCTTGAGCGTGCCATCAAAATTCGGTACCCAGTCGACCGTGCCCTGACCCAGCTCGGCCAGCAGTATTCTGGCATACGGCGCCAGGCGCGATTCGGTGTAGCGCATGGCGGCAAACGATTTGGGATCATCCGGCGAGCCAAAGTTGCCCTGCCCGTCCACCAGCGGGTAGCGGAACGAAAAGGGCTGGGCCATCAGCACCATCGCCTCGTAGCAGGCTGAATCACCGTGCGGATGGAACTTGCCGATGACATCGCCGACCGTGCGCGCCGACTTCTTGTGCTTGGACGCCGCGCTCAGGCCAAGCTCGCTCATGGCATACACGATGCGCCGCTGAACCGGTTTCAGTCCATCGCCGATATGCGGCAGGGCGCGGTCGAGGACCACGTACATGGCGTAATCGAGGTAGGCGCGCTCCGCGTAGCTGCGCAGGGTCTGCTGTTCGAAATCGCCGGAAACTGGTTTGGTGTCACTCATGCGGGATCAGCGCTTCACAAACTTCAGGGTAAAGCGGTCACTCTCACCAATCTGACGGTATTGTTCGGCATCCTCACCATCGGGAATGTTCAGGCTGGGAGGAAGCGTCCATACGCCGTTGGGGTGGTCGGCCGTATCATTCGGATTGGCGTTGATGTCGGCTGCCTCCTCAAGCACAAAGCCGGAGGACTCGGCAATACCCACAACCCAGCTTTGCTTGACGTAGCCGCTGCGCGGATTGGCCTCGCGATCTTCAGGCATCCGGTGGCCGACGACACCAAACACTCCGCCGGTGCGCAACACGTCCCGCGCCGCTTCGGCCACGTCACGGAAGGTATCGCTGCCGGCGTAGCTGTGAATATTGCGGAACGTCAGCACCAGGTCGGCTGAACCGGGCTCGCCCAGGCTGACCAGCTCGGGCGGGTCAAAGGCGATGACCTCGATCTCGCCGAAACGCTCGGCTGAAATTCGCTCGCGAAACGCCGCCATGCCTGATTCGAAATAGCCCGGCGGATTTTCCATTTCCATGTTCCAGTGAGCCGCGACCAGCTTGCCCTGATCAGCCAGATAGGGGCCGAGAATCTCGGTATACCAGCCGCCGCCGGGAGAAATTTCCACCACTGTCATATCCGGCTCGATGCCAAAAAATGTCAGGGTTTCATACGGATGGCGGAACGCGTCGCGCTCAGCCTCGGCGGCCGGTCGGTCGTCACTTTCAATCACGCCTCTGAGCTGCTCATCGGCCGCAGCCGGGGCAGCCAGCAGCAGAGCGGCCATCGCAATGCTGCCTGCAAAAATAGTCTTCATGGTCCGTTCTCCAGGTTTGCCTTGAGTTGAAACAGACGATGGCCGCTGAGCAGGTATTTGCGCTCGAACGGACTGATCGCCTTGCTGGTCCGAAAAGATACCACTTTCACGCCCTCCACTCCGGCCACCGTCAGCGCGCGGGCGAATTCTTTCACATACAGGGCGAAATTGCTGCGCAGCTCCAGATGCCCACCCAGCGCCAGCAGCGTTGGGAACACCGGATGACCATGCCAGCGCCGCTGCATCTGGCCCGGCTTGGGCCAGGGATTGGGATAGAGCAGATAGTGGTGACCAACTCGCCAGCCAGCCGTCAGCGCCAGCCGCCAGAAATCGGCCAGCTCGGCGCGCACCAGACGCGCATTGTCCGGCAGTGTTCCGGCCCGACTCAATCGAACCGCACTCCGGTCGATTCCCAGCACCTGATGGTCCGGATGATGCCGAGCCAGTTCAGCCGTTGAAACACCCGTTCCACAGCCCGAATCCAGCACCAGCGGAATCGCCGGATCAATCCAATCAAGCGTGTCGGCAAAAGCACGACGACTGTAATCGTGAATCGGCGCACGCCACTCGTGCTCAAGATGACGACGCACAATCTCATCAAGGCGCCGGTGGATGCCTGCCTGGGAACTATAAGGAATGCGCGACTGAGTCAAGTCCGTATGCTTCTCCTGAATGCGACGCTCTGAAGACTACCCGTTATCCCGGCGTCCGGGCAGAGGATAGCTTGAGTACATGAACTGACTTGAGATCGGAACATCCGGATACGGGCTGCAGGTCCCCGTTCAGGCGCCATCACAGGTCTAATGCAGACCCTCAGCAATTACTCAAGTATTCCTCAATTAGGTGCTGCGTATATACTTCAGACATGGCTTACCGTTTCGGCGAATTCCTCCTCGATGGCCGAACCGGCACCCTGACCGGGCCCGACGGGCCGGTCGCCCTCCGACGCCGGACTTTCCGGCTGTTGCAGGTGCTGCTGGAGCACGCGCCGGATCTGATGGACCGGGATACGCTGCTGGACGAAGTCTGGGGCCGCAGTGCGCTGTCGCCGAATGTCATTCCGCAGGCAATCAGCGAGCTGCGCCAAGCACTGGGCGATGATACGCAATCGCCCCGCTACATCGAGACCCTGTACCGACGTGGCTACCGCATGGTCTGCACGGTCGATGAATTCGACGCCGGCACACCGGCCCCAGCCCCATCATTCGGAACCGCCAAGCGCGGTACCCGCCAAGGCGGGCCGTGGGTAGCGCTTGCACTGACCGCAGGTGTTCTGATTACGGTGAGCGCGCTGTGGTGGCACGAGACAGCCGAACGGCGCTGGCTGCATACCGAGGCTCTGCCCGAGATTCGCGAATTGCTCGAAGTCGACATCTCC
>CALEIM010000070.1 GCA_937876395.1 uncultured Wenzhouxiangella sp.
GCAGCACTGTCGTCAGCGGGTGCCGGGATTGCCATGAGACCGCGTAAACGCAGGCGCGGCAGCTCAGACACCGCCTCGGTAAGCGCGGCAAGCTCCTCGGGCAGCACACCGGACTTGCTGTCCTCTGCGCTGATGTTGACCTGCAGGCAGATGTTCAGGGGCGGCAAATGGTCAGGCCGCTGATCGGAGAGCCGCTGGGCGATTTTCAGGCGGTCAACGCTGTGTACCCAGTCGAAATGCTCGGCGATGGCACGGGTCTTGTTTGACTGGATGGGGCCGATGAAATGCCAGGTGAGCGGCAGATCCTGCAACGCGGCCATCTTGTCCAGCGCCTCCTGCAGGTAGTTTTCGCCAAAGGCGCGCTGACCAAGGGCGTGGAGTTCGCGAAGTGCGGCGGCGCTCTGGCCCTTGCTTGCTGCCAGCATACGAACGCGGTCGAAATTCCGCCCGTTATGGCGGCAGGCGGATTCGATTCGCTCGAACGTGCTACTGAATCGCTGGTTGGCAATTTGATTCATGGCCAAGTTGCGCTACTATCGTTGAGGACGCCTGAATCCGGGGTAGCGCGCTGTCGGCCACATGAGCCGATTCAGCGTCCGCTCCGGTCAGCCCGGTTTTTACCAGGAAATGATGCATGGATATTACCGAACTGCTCGCATTCACCGTAAAAAACAAGGCTTCTGACCTGCATATTTCAGCGGGTCTGCCGCCGATGATTCGCGTCGACGGCGATATTCATCGTATCAATACCCCGGCCATCGAGAACAAGGAAATGGCCGAACTCATCTATTCGACCATGAATGACCATCAGCGCCGCGACTACGAGGCAAACCTGGAGGTCGATTTTTCCTATGCCGTTCCCGGCCTGGCCCGGTTTCGTGTCAATGCCTTCCACCACCATCGCGGCATGGGGGCGGCATTTCGCGTCATTCCCAACGACATCTGGACCCTTGAAGATCTGTCGGCGCCGCCGGTGTTCAAGGATATTGTTGAGGTGCCCCGCGGCCTGATCCTGGTCACGGGGCCGACCGGCTCGGGGAAATCGACCACTCTGGCGGCGATGATGGACTACCTCAATACCACGGTGCCGGGGCATATTCTCACCATTGAGGATCCGATCGAGTTCCTGCATACCCCGCAGCGCTGCCTGATCAACCAGCGCGAAGTCAGTCGCGACACGCACGGCTTCAACCAGGCCCTGCGCTCGGCCCTGCGCGAAGACCCCGACATCATCCTGGTCGGCGAGCTGCGCGACATGGAAACCGTGCGTCTGGCGCTGACCGCCGCCGAAACCGGCCACGTGGTGTTCGCCACCCTGCACACCTCCTCGGCGCCGAAGACCATCGACCGAATCATCGATGTCTTCCCCGGTGACGAAAAGCCGGTGGTGCGTTCGATGCTGTCCGAATCGCTGCGCGCGGTCATCTCGCAGACGCTGCTCAAGCGCGTTGGTGGCGGGCGAGTGGCGGCGCATGAAATCATGATCGCCAACGCCGCGATCAGGAACCTGATCCGTGAAGACAAGGTCGCCCAGATGTATTCGGCCATTCAGACCGGACAGAATGTCGGCATGGCCACGCTTGACCAGTCGCTGATTGAGCTGGTGCGACGCGGCGTGATCTCGCGCCAGGAAGCGCTGCGCAAGGCCCAGAACAAATCGGCCCTGGCCTGACCAGGGCGCCTGTTGCCCGCAAGGAGACGCGATGAACACCATCCAGGACTGGCTCAGCAAACTCCACGCCTCAGACGGATCGGATCTGTTCGTGACCGTCGGTGCGCCACCCTGTATCAAGGTGCACGGCAAGATCAAGCCGCTCACCCGCGAAGCGCTGTCGCATGAGATGGTGCATGACATCATCGATTCGATCATGACCGCCGACCAGCGCGAGGAATTCCACGGCACCAAGGAATGCCAGTTTGCCGTGTCGCTTGAAGGCGTGGCGCGGTTTCGCGTTTCGGCCTTCTACCAGCGCAACAGCGTCGGCATGGTCTGTCGCCGCATTGAAACGCGGATTCCGAGCTTCGAAGATCTTGATCTGCCCCAATCCCTGGCCGATCTGTCCATGGTCAAGCGCGGCATCGTTATTCTGGTCGGTGCCACCGGTACCGGCAAGTCGACCACCCTGGCGGCGATGGTCGGCCACCGCAACGTCAGCTCCTCGGGGCATATTGTCACCATCGAGGATCCAATTGAGTTTGTGCACAAGCACCGTAAATCCCTGATCACCCAGCGCGAGGTCGGCATTGACACCACCTCGTTCGAGGTGGCGCTCAAAAATACCCTGCGCCAGGCCCCGGACGTGATTCTGATTGGCGAGGTGCGAACCCGCGAAGCGATGGAACATGCCATCACCTTTGCCGAAACCGGCCACCTCTGCCTGACCACACTGCACGCCAACAACGCCAACCAGGCCATGGACCGTATCCTGCACTTTTTCCCGGAAGACCGTCATGCCCAGGTGCTGCTCGACCTGAGCTTCAACCTCCGCGGCGTGATCGCCCAGCAGCTGATCCCCTCGATCGATGGTTCGCGGCGCCACGTCGCGCTCGAAGTATTGCTGAACACGCCGCTGATCCAGGAAAAGATCCGCAAGGGCAAGATCGAAGAGATCAAGGAAATCATGAAGAATTCCGGCCACCACGGCATGGTCACCTTCGACCAGAGTCTGCTGGATCTTTATCAGGAGGGGCTGATTTCCTATGATGAGGCGTTGCGTCATGCCGATTCGCCCAACGATCTTCGTCTGTCAGTCAAGCTCAGCGAGGGTGGCGATGCCGAGTCGCTGTCAGGCAAACTGCAGAACATGAACCTGATTGACGACGGGCGCTATTAGCCCGGATACTTCATGAAATATCCGGGACATTTTCTTCCTCCGGGCCCCGAACGCCGGTCATAACGACCGATTTTGCCTTGTTTAACGCGCGGTTAACGCCGGTCATCGTAGTATTAATACCGTTGGTGCCAAGCCCGAGCCAGGTTTCAGCACCGACGGTTACGGGGCAATGTGGGCCCGGGCGGAGTCGACTCCTCCGCCCGGGTGTTTTATATCCCGACCTTCGACCAAGCGGGGATTTGAGCGATGCGAATTCTGATTATCGAGGACAATCGGGACATCGCCGCCAATCTCGGCGACTTTCTCTCTGATTTGGGCCACGAAGTTGACTACGCCTACGACGGCGTGACCGGTTTGCACCTGGCCGTGGTCAATGAGTTTGACGCCATTGTTCTGGACCTGGCCCTGCCAGGCATGGACGGTCTGGAAGTGTGTCGCAAACTCCGCGAAGACGGTCGCAAAGACACCCCGGTGCTCATGCTGACCGCGCGCGACCAGTTGGAAGACAAGCTGCTCGGCTTCAAATCCGGCGCCGATGATTACCTGGTCAAGCCCTTCGAGCTCAAGGAAGTCGAGGCCCGCTTGCAGGTGCTGGCGAAGCGTGGCCAGCGTATCAGACCGCGCGAATTGAAGGTCGCTGATCTGGAATTCAATCTCGAAACCCTTGAGGTTCACCGCGGCGACAAGTCGATTGACCTTAATCCGATCGGCCTGAAGCTGCTCGAAAGGCTCATGTCGGCCTCCCCTGCGGTGGTCACCCGACGTGAGCTTGAACATCACGTCTGGGGTGAGGAGCTGCCCGACAGCGACAGCCTGCGGGTGCATATTCATACCCTGCGTGCGGCCATCGACAAGCCCTTTGAAACGCAGCTGATCCGCACCCGGCACGGCATTGGCTACAGTCTGGTGGCATCGGATGAAGTATCGGCGTCGACTTAGAAGTCGACTGATCGTTTCATTCCTGATGTTTGGCACGCTGCTCAGCGTGCTGTTTGCAGCGGCCGTGCTGCTCCTGCAAAGCTGGCTGGTCGATGCGCTGATCTCGCGCACCCTGGCCGAGGAAATTGACCAGTACATTACCGGTCTGCGTGAAGACCCCACACTCGTCGAACCTTTCTATACCCGCATCGAGGGCTATGTCACTCGTCCCGGGCGGGCCGACATCGTTCCCGCCGCCTTCCGCCACCTGCCCAGCGGCGTGCACGACGTTACCACCGAGCGGGCGCGCTACAAGGCGGCGATCCGCAAGGACGACGATTACTGGGTCTTTTTGACCTATGACGTTTCGGAAAATCAGGAATTTGCCGAGCGCCTCAGACTGGCCCTGATTGCGGCGGTTGTGCTGTTTGTGCTGCTGTCGCTGGCGCTGGGCATCTGGTCGTCAAGTCGGATCATGGCGCCGGTGACCGAACTGGCCCGGCGTATCGAGGCAATGGACGAGCACTCGCCGTCGGGCGATCTGGCCCGCCATTTTCCCGAAGATGAAGTCGGTCAACTGGCAGCCGCTCTGGACGATTACGCACATCGTCTCAAAGAGCTGGCCGAACGTGACAAGGCCTTCAACGCCGACGTCTCGCACGAACTGCGCACGCCGCTGGCGGTCATTTCCGGGGCCACTGAACTGCTCCTGGCGCAGCCTGATCTCGATGAACGCAGCCGTGAGCGCCTGCTCAGGATTGCACGCTCGGCGCGCCAATCCACCGATATCACCACCGCCTTGCTGCACCTGGTTCGGGCCGAGCCGGATGCGGATGGCGATGGCCGGGCCCACGACGTTGGCCGCATTGCCAGGCAGGTCATCGAAAACTACGAACCGCTGGTTGGTGATCGTGATTTGAAGCTGACGCTTGAGCAGGACGAAGCCCTCAATGTGATCGCGCCCGAGGCGGTGATCGCCGTCATTCTGGGCAATCTGGTCGGCAACGCGATCCGCTACACCAGTGAAGGCGAGGTGGGCGTCAGGGTGTTGCCGGGTGAGGTGCAGATTCTCGACAGCGGCCCCGGCATCGAGGAAAGCGAGCTGCCAAAGGTGTTTGATCGGCATTTCCGCGGACGCCAGGCCGGGGGCACGAAAGGCTCAGGCCTGGGGCTGTCGATCGTCAAGCGCTTGTGCGAGCTCTACGGCTGGACGATCGAGTTTCACAACCGCGCATCCGGCGGTCTGCGCGTGCGCCTGCGGTTTTTCCCCGATCACGGCTGAAGGGTTGCGGCCGACAGCGCACGGCACGCTTGGCCCAGGCCCGGAAGCGGCCTTACAATAGGCGCATGGCAATTATCAGCTGTCCTGGCTGCGGCCGGCGAATTTCCGACAAGAGCAGCGCCTGCGCGCACTGTGATCTGCCGCTCAAAGAGCTGTCAGAGGACGAGCTCAAGCGCACTGAAGAGCGCCGCATGCGCCGCCGGATCTGGCGGGCGAAGAACATCACCTACCTGGCAATGACCGCGCTGGTCATCGGCGCGATCTGGTGGCTCTGGGCGCAATCGCAAACTCCGGACGGCACCCCGCCAATGCCGGCAATGGCCATGGTGGCAATCGGCGTGTTGACCTACCTGAGCGGGCGTGCCTGGCTGTTCTGGCTCAAGATCAAGGCGCGGCGGCAGCGCTCGGGTTAGATCACGCTGGGGCTAAGCAACGCTTGGGCTAAACCACGGTCATCATCAGCGAATCCTTACAACCCGCACCTCGCGGTTGTAGTCTTCCACGCTCAAATACCATGCACCGAGCACGCCGGGGCGGATGGTTACCTGCGGGCTGTCGATCGTCCCGATCGCGAAGGTGCTCGGCTCGGTCATGCGCCAGACCATGCCGTTTTGCAGCTCGAACTCCTGTCGGCCGCTCCAGCCGTTGAAGGGACCGGGCAGAATGCTGATAATCGGCTCATCGCGTTCACTATTCGACAAACCTCGGCGATCCTCGGCGGCTGTCGCGGCGCGGGACGGTGCACTGCCCCCGACCAGTTCCAGCGCCTCGTTTTCGGTTAGCGAGCGGGCCTGAATCCAGCGGTTGAGGGCGCTCAGCTCTTCACCGCTGAGCTTGTCCAGGCCGGCGGCCCGAAACTCCGCTGCAGTCATGCGTTCTTCAAGCGTTGAAAAACTCTGCTGGGCGGCCAGTGGTCCGACCAGGCTTAAAGTCAGCACGGCCAGACCGAGGCGAATGATGGTGGGCAAGGCAATGGGCATATCCTGAGATCCCCCGGTTGTAGTTGATTTGTCGTGCAGCGGGATTGAAAGAAGCGCGCCTACAGATCCTGCTTGTAGCGCACATAGGGAATGCGACCGTAGACACTTTCAAGCGGGTCGTCAAGCTTGGCGTCCAGGTTGGCAGGATCGTCGGCGCGCGGGGCGGCGTCCATGACATTGCTCACGCCGATCGAAATGGATGCGTTGCGCGGCGCATGCCAGGAAAACTCGAGGTCAAAGGAGTTCAGCGTCGATGGCGCAACATCGCCGCCGCCGAGCCACAGCGGAATCTCGCGATGGTGACCCAGCATTTCACCGCTGAAGCGACCGTGCCGCCAACCCAGCAACAGTTGTGCGCTGTTGCCGTAGTGGGTATCAAAAGTCTGAAAGCCGTTGGTGTGCGCCGGGCCAGGCTCTGCCAGGCTCATGCGCTGCCGGTAGCGGGCGAGCTGCAGGCCAACCAGAAAATCACCGATCCGCTCGGTCTGAATTCCGAAGCGGACGTTCAAATCCAGGCCCTCAAGCGCAGAATCCCGGCCCAGGTGGGCGGCACCGGATTGGCGCCGATCAACCAGCAGTTCGTAGGCGAACGGCGAGTCGGTCAGCGGTGCGGCAATATTGCTCTGGAACGCGTTCAGCCCAAGCTGCAGGCCGGGTGCGACGTTCCAGTCTCCGCCGAGCTGAACCAGGTGAGCGGGCTGGTGCGGCAGCGGTTGATCAACGAAACGACAGTCCTGAGCCAGGTAGCTGTTCATGGTCAGCATGCCCTGGCTGCACTGAATATGGGCCAGGCTGGCGGTGTTGAGCTGCCAGGCTTTGAGCGACCAGGAAAAGGAGCCATCGGCGCTGCTGTCTTCACCCAGACCGGCCTGGCTTCCGACCAGCGGCATATTCATGGACACCAGCGGCCGACTTGAAGGCAGACCCAGCGGGGAACGATCAGCCATGGATGAAGCGGTCATGAACGAAGCGCCTGCCTCCTCAGCCTGAGGATCCGATGCCAGCAACCATGCCGGCAAGTCGGTCGCTTGGGCCGTTGCTGCTGTGGCAAGCAGGGCAAGGGCAATCAGGCTGTGGCTGGTTCGTAACATGGCTAAAATCGGCTTTGGCCGTATTCCAGGATCGCTGAGCTCATCACTTTGGACGTCGCCGCCCAAAAAAAGTTTTTCCGCACATGAAAGTGTACCAAAGGATATCCAAGGATGCACTGCCGAAATCGGCCGCAAGTTGCCGGAATTCCCGCAATTAATCGGCTTCGATGCCCGACGTCTCGGCGCCTTGTTGGTGAATCCTTGGCCAATGGCTTGCCTTGACGGGCCCTGGGGCGGCAAAATGACCGGCTTTCTCCCACCCCGTCGTCAAGCAGGTATGTTGCGCCAATGACCTATCCGACCTCTGATCGTGGTATCGATCGTCGCCAGCTCGCCAATGCCGTCCGGGCCTTGTCCATGGATGCCGTCGAGCGCGCCAACAGTGGCCATCCGGGCATGCCCATGGGCATGGCTGATATCGTTGAAGTGTTGTTTCGCGATTATCACAAGCATAATCCGGCCAATCCCGACTGGCCCGACCGCGACCGTTTTGTCGTCTCCAACGGCCACGGCTCGATGCTGCTCTACAGCGTGCTGCATTTGAGCGGCTACGCGCTGCCAATGGACGAGATCAAGAACTTTCGTCAGCTGCACTCGATGACCCCGGGCCACCCCGAGCGCAAGGACGCACCGGGTGTGGAAACGACCACCGGGCCGCTTGGCCAGGGCCTGGCCAATGCCGTGGGCATGGCCCTGGCGGAAAAGCTGCTGGCGGCGCGTTTCAATATTGATAATCACCGCATCGTCGATCATCGCACCTGGGTATTTGCCGGCGACGGCTGCCTGATGGAAGGAATTTCCCACGAAGCCTGTTCCCTGGCGGGCACGCTGGGCCTGGGCAAGCTGATCGTATTCTACGACGACAACCAGATCTCGATTGACGGCGATACCAAGGGCTGGTTCACCGATGACACGCCGGCGCGCTTCAGGGCCTACGGCTGGCAGGTGGTCGAGAACGTTGACGGCCACTCCGCCGAGTCGGTGGCTGCCGCCATCGACCATGCCGTGGCCGAAGATCATAAACCGAGCCTGATTTGCTGCAAGACCACCATCGGCTACGGTGCGCCGACCAAGGCCGGCACCGCCGGCGTCCACGGTGCCGCTCTCGGCGCCGAGGAAATCAAGGCCACCCGCGAGCAGCTTGGCTGGTCGCACCCGCCGTTCGAGATTCCCGACGAGATCCGCTCGGCCTGGGATGCCCGCGCCGCCGGAGCGGCCGCCGAACAGGCCTGGCAGGAGCGCCTGTCGGCCTATCGAAAGGCCCATCCGGAGCGAGCGGCCGAGTTCGAGCGGCGCATCAAAGGTGAACTGCCCGAGGATTTCGATCGCCTGGTCAAGCAGATTCTTGAGTCGACGCAGGCCGACGATAGCAAAGTGGCCACGCGCAAGGCGTCCGGCGCAAGCATTGAAGCATTCGCCCCGCACCTGCCCGAGTTGATCGGCGGCTCGGCTGACCTGACCGGCTCGAACAACACCGACTGGTCCGGCAGCGTCAACGTGCTCGAAGATCCGGCCGGCGGCAACTACATTTACTACGGCGTGCGCGAGTTTGGCATGACCGCGATTGCCAGCGGTCTGGATCTGCACGGCGGCTTCATCCCCTACACCGGCACTTTCCTGGTGTTTTCCGACTATGCGCGCAACGCCGTGCGCATGTCAGCGCTGATTCCGACCGGCGCCATCCACGTCTACACCCATGACTCGATCGGCCTCGGCGAAGACGGACCGACCCACCAGCCGATCGAACACGTGGCCAGCCTGCGCCTGATCCCCGGTCTGGACGTGTGGCGCCCGGCCGACAAGGTGGAAACCGCAGCCGCCTGGGCTGAGGCCCTGAGGCGGCGTGAGCGCCCGACCGCGCTGGTACTCAGCCGCCAGGGCCTGCCGCACCTGGCGAAAAACGCCGATCAGATCGAAGCCATTGCCCGGGGTGGATACGTGCTCAAGGATTCGGGCGGCCCGGCCGATGTGCTGCTCATCGCCAGTGGATCGGAAGTCGGGCTGGCGCTTGGCGCAGCCGAAGCCCTGGAAGGAGGAGGGATTCACGCGCGGGTGGTGTCGATGCCCAATCCCGGCCGTTTCCTTGAACAGGATGCCAGCTACCGCGATTCGGTCCTGCCGCCTGAAATCGAGGCCCGCGTCGCCATCGAGGCCGGCGTGAGCGCCTACTGGTGGCCGTTCGTCGGCGCGCGCGGCGAGGTCATCGGCATCGACCGATTTGGCGCTTCGGCTCCGGCTGATGAGCTGTTTCGTGAGTTTGGCTTCACCACCGATGCGGTGGTCGCTGCGGCCCGTCGGGTGCTTCCCTGAGGAATCTCTGATCAACTATGCCCGGAGCGCGCCGGATGCGCTCCGGGCACGTATTTTGCGTATCGCATGCGGCGCTTGGTTACACTGTGGGCTGATTCACTTCCGGCCTGAAGCATGAGTCGAATTGCAGCGTATCTGTTGACATCAGGGTTGGTCGTTGCCGCCTGCATGCCGCTGGATGATCCGCAGCCGCCGTATCGGGACGTCATTGCAGCCGGGGAGCAACGCCTGATGCCGGCCAAAGATCCGGAATTACTGACCACTTTTCCCGGCCGCATCAGCGAAGGCCTGGGGCCAGATGAAGCCCATGTTCGCCCGCCTCTAGCTGCAGCACAGCCGCTGAGCAATCAGCAGATCGAGCAATTGCTGGGGCGCGTGCCCGCGCTGGAAACGGATGCCGACGACCAGCTTGAATTTGCCCTGCGTCCGGGCAGCCTGCCGCCGCCCCGCACCGGGGTGGATGTGCGCGCCGAGTTCCCACCGGTTGACGAGCGTCTGGCACCGACCCCGGAGCCGGCTGCAGGGCCTTTGCGACTGCTGCGCTTTGGTCCGGAAGGCGCCGTTCCGCTGGCCGCACAGCTCAGCCTGAGCTTTGATCGGCCGATGGTGGCCGTGACCGCACATGATGATCTTGCCGCGCAGGACGTGCCGGTCGAACTGGATCCGGCGGTGCCGGGCAACTGGCGCTGGGTCGGCACCCGCACTCTGCTGTTCGAACCCGAAGCGGCGCGTCTGCCGATGGCGACGCAGTATACGGTCGCAGTCAGTCCGGATATTCGTGCAGCCGACGGGACCAGACTGGCCGAGCCGGTGGAATGGGCATTCAGCACGCCGCCGCTGGAAATCATCAACAGTTATCCGAGCGGCGGCGGTGTGGCGCTGGAGCCGGTCATTGTGCTGGTGTTTGATCAGCGCGTATCGCTGGAAACGCTGGCTTCGTCCTTGTCGATGCTTGACGGCGACGGCCGAGACCTGAGCTTCCGTCCGGCCAGCAATGACGAGATCGAAGCCGATGAAATGGCCGCGCGGATGATCGAGCCGCTCGAACCTGGCCGCTGGGTGGCTTTGCGTCCTGAGCAAGTGCTGCCGCCAGCCACCGACATCGAGCTGGTGCTGGCAGCGGGCGCAGCCTCGGCCGAAGGCGCGTTGTTGACCACCGAGGTCCAGCGGCGCGGGTTTTCAACCTATGGCCGTTTTCTGGTGACCGACAAACAATGCGGCTGGAACGGCCAGTGCGCACCAAACGATCCATTCCGGTTCACTTTTTCCAATCAGCCTGATCCACAGCAGAATCTGCAGTCGCTGCTCCGCGTTCATCCGGAGATTGACGATATGCAGGTGCGCGTCTTCGGGTCCAGTATTCAGATAGACGGCCGGAAAACCGGTCAGACCCGCTACCAGATCGACTTTGATGAGGACTTGAGTGACCGCTTCGGTCAGCGAATCAGTGGCTCACGCTCGTTTTCGTTCGAGACCGGCAGCCTGTCGCCAAGCCTCAATCTGGGGACCGAAGCGCTGACCACGCTCGACCCGTCGAGCGCGCCGGCAGTAGAGTTTTTCAGCACCAATTACCGCAGCGCCGAAATTCGTGTGTGGCGGGTCACGCCTGCCGACTGGCCAGAGTACATGGCGCTGTATCGTAACCAGCATCAGTGGCGCGACTCGCTGCCGGAAATGCCCGGCCAGGAAGTTTTCTCCGGCGCCGTTGAAATCAACTCGCGTCGTGATGAGCCGGTGCGCAGCCGAATCGATCTGGCCCCCTGGCTCGACAAGAATCGCGGTCACCTGATTGTGATGGTCGAGCCCGGTGAACGCCTGGACGGGGTCGCTGCAGATCGCCGCCCGTGGCGGCAAGTCGGCTGGTTTCAGGCCACCGCCATCGGCATTGACGCGGCCACCGATGCGCGCGACATGCTGGTCTGGGCAACTCGCCTGGCCGACGGTGCGCCGCTGGAAGGTGCCGAGGTGCGGATCGGGGCAGTTGACGGCGACTGGTCAACCGATGACGAAGGCCTGGTTCGCATCACCTTGCCGGATGCGGCCGAGGTGAGTAATCACGTCAACTGGCTGGAAGTGCGCGTTGGCCAGGATGTGGCGGTGTTGCCCGAATCCCGCTACTGGTCACGGCATTCGGGCTGGCATGCCCAGCCCCTAGCCGATGACATTGCCTGGCATGTGTTTGATGATCGCAAGATGTATCGACCGGGCGAGGCCGTGCATCTGAAAGGCTGGCTGCGAAAACTCGAGCAGCGCCCCGACGGCGGCCTGGGTTTGCTCGATTCGGCGTCTTTGCGTGTCGATTACAGCGTGGCCGACGCGCGCGGCAACACGCTGCATGAAGGCTCGACCGACATTGGCCGACTGGGCGGATTCGAGCTGGCGTTTGATTTGCCTGAAACACCCAATCTGGGCCAGGCCAGCGTGCAGTTGACCCTGTCCGGGGTGGGACAGGAAAGGCATAGTCATCATCACAGCTTTGTAATCGAGGAGTTCCGAACGCCCGAGTTCGAAGTTGCCACCCGGGTCGGGGCCGGACCGTTTGTTGGCAGTGATCCGATCGAGGTCGAAGTGCTGGCCAGCTACTACGCCGGCGGCGCGTTGCCGGGAGCGGACGTGCGCTGGGATGTCAGCGCAGGTGCCGGCCACTATGTGCCGCCCGGTCAGGATCAGTGGCATTTCGGTTTTCAGCCGCCCGTGTGGCTGCCGCGGCCGATGGACGAGTCCGGCGGGTCCGCCGCGCTGACGCATGAAGGCCGGACCGATGGTGCCGGCCGTCACGCGCTGGAGATCAATCTGGACTTTGCCGACCAGCCACGCCCGCTGCGGATCGAGGCGTCTGCCACTGTCACCGATGTCAATCGCCAGGCCTGGGCGGCGCGCAGCGAAATCCTGGCGCATCCGGGCCAGGTGTATGTCGGCCTGCGCTCGGAAACTCAGTTTGTTGATCGCAACGAACCGCTGATTATTGATCTTTTGACCGTCGACCTGGACGGTGCGCCGGCGGCTGATCGGCCGGTTGTGGTGGAAGCGGCGCGAATTCGCCACCTGTGGCCGCGTTCTGGAAGCGAGCCAGAGCCCGACGCTGAAATCCAGCGCTGCGAGCTCACCACCGCGGCCGATGGCCTGGGCCAATGCCGGTTCGAGACCCGCCGCAGCGGTCGCTACCAGATTACCGCCACCACAGTCGATGAGCACGGGCGACGCAATGCCAGCCGCATCATGCGCTGGGTGGGCGGTGGTTCCATACCGCGTTCTGAAGGGGTTCAGATCGAGTCGCTGGTGCTGATCCCGGATCGTGAGCAGCACGCGCCGGGAGAGGTTGCCCGGCTGCTGGTCGAGTCTCCGTTCGAGCAGGCCGAAGGCTTGTTGACCCTGCGTCGACATGGGCTGGCCGAACAGCGCCGTTTTGCCGTCAAAAACGGCTCGGCCACACTGGAAATTCCGCTGCGTCATGACTGGCTGCCGAACATCCAGGCCCACATCACGCTGGTTGGCAGCGCGCCGCGCGATGGCGATGATGATGTCTCAGCGTCGCGTCCGGCCATTGCCGTCGGCAGTCATCAGTTTCCCATTTCAACCGCTGAGCGCTCGCTGTCGATCAATCTGCAGCCGTCTTCAGCCGGAGCCGCACCGGGCGAGGAAGTGGAGGTGACGCTGGACGTGCTTGATGCCCAAGGCCGGCCAGTCGCCGATGCTGAAGTGGCGCTGGTGATGGTCGATGAGGCAATCCTTGCACTGAGCGACTATCGTCTGACCGATCCGCTGGAAACCTTTTATCGGCAGCGCCCGCCGGAAGTGCGAGATTACAACCTGCGCCCGTCGATTCGTCTGCTGCAGTTGCCCGAGTCTGACGCGGTCAATATGGAACAGGTCGCGCAGGTGACGGGAAGCCGGGTTCGGATGTCTGCCATGGACTCAGCCCCGCCGCCGGCACCGCCCGGTGGCGCGAGCGAACCGATTGATGTGCGCGAAGATTTCAACCCGCTGGCCGCATTTGTTCCGGCCCTGATCACGGACGAGCACGGCAGGGCACAAGCACGGGTACGGCTGCCGGACAACTTGACCCGATACCGCATCACGGCGCTGGCCGAGGGCTTCCGCGCCGCCGCGATCCTGAAGGCGGAGGGCGAGAAGCAGTCGACCATCCTCGACGCCGAGGGCGACCGCGAGGCCGCGTTCCGCGAGGCCGAGGCGCGCGAGCGCCTGGCCGAGGCGGAGGCCAAGGCCACGCAGATGGTGTCGGACGCGATCGCCCAGGGCGACGTGCAGGCGATCAACTACTTCGTCGCGCAGAAATACGTGCAGGCCTTCGAGA
>CALEIM010000071.1 GCA_937876395.1 uncultured Wenzhouxiangella sp.
GCTTCCAGATCGGCCTGGTCGAGCGGGCGAAACTGAAAATTCGCCAAGGTGAATTCTTCAAACGCCCGGGTCGTTTCGGCCTGCATTCGGCGAGAATGCAAAAGGGAAAATAGCCGGGCATTCAGCCACTCAACCCAAGCCCACAGGCAGGGCAGGCGGTGTTTGATCAAAAGTAGAGTGCGGACGATCATTGATGGGAGTTGATCTGTGAAATATTGTTTCCTTTTACACCTTTTAACCCTGCGCCGTGAGTCTGTCTTTAAGCCCTTTTCCCAGCGGCAACTGCCAAACCAGTTTGCACCAGTCGTGGTTGCCTTCGATCAGCCCTGGTCCGTCAGCGGTGATGGCAATGTCCCAGCCGATGGAGCGGTTCTCCGGGTGCAGCAGGCTGGCTCGTTTGACCAGCTCCAGGGTTTCGGGCCAGAACGGTAGCTGGAAGCCAACGATTTCTGTGCCGGTGACCGGATGAGCGGTTTCCGGCGGCCGGGTGATGTCGGAGTATACGCCGGGGCCACAGATCTGGCCGGTTTTCTCGTCAACTGGTGCGGCCAGGTTGCCGGCGGCGAGGTTGTCGATAGGCGAGTTGACCGATATTCGCAGGCGGCAGCCGAGAATCTGGTAATTACCCTGATCATCGATCAGCGTAAAGATGCGCACGGT
This sequence comes from uncultured Wenzhouxiangella sp., assembly GCA_937876395.1. Taxonomy (GTDB): domain Bacteria; phylum Pseudomonadota; class Gammaproteobacteria; order Xanthomonadales; family Wenzhouxiangellaceae; genus Wenzhouxiangella. Next base: position 661 of record CALEIM010000071.1, read on the forward strand.
GTTGACTCCTGAAGGCGACAGCATCTGCATGTCTGGGTGCTGGTCTATAAAGCTTTCAACCATGTCGAAACCATTGTCAGCCATCCAGTGGCAGAGCTCATGGGCGCTCAGTTCATTGCTCGCCACAATACGAACGCTGGCACCGCAGTTTCCGGTGGCATCCTTGAAAACCAGTTTGGCGTGCTCGGCCAGAACACGCTCGGCCAGAATGGCATCCTCTTTCAATTCGTCCAGCGACCAGACCCCATGGCGAAAAAACTCACGATATTCCTGATAGAAGCGGCGTTTGTCAGCCAGCAGGCCGCGGGTAGCCGGCGGGTTGGCGCGCAACTGAAACTCGTACATGGTGCCGGTGCCGGCCCAGGTTGATTTTTGCTCCGGCAAAAGCGACACAAAACCGAACTGATACCACTCCAGCGGCGAGATGTTATAGCGCAGGGAATCGACCAGAATTTGGCCGGTCTGGCGTAGTCGGCCGATGCTGTGCTGATCGCGCGTATGGCGCATGAAACGGGCCAGCATCGGCCAGTTCATTTGTCGGGTGTAGTAGGCCAGGTAGAGCAGGCGGCGAAAGAAAGGTTTCATGGGTTACGGAAAAACAGGCTCAAGGCAAGAGGCTCAAGGCTACTCGGATTTGTAGGTTGGGGCGACGTCCCCGACGGTCGAAGATGAGAATAAGCTTTGCGCCAACTCATCCGCTGAAACAAACTGTACATCCGGCCAGCGGGTGACAATGCCTTGCAGTAATTTGCCAAGCGCGTCAAGCCCGCGCTTGCGGTTGGCCGGATCAATATGCCCGCAGAAGTTGACTCGGTGGGAGCTGATGATGGCGGGTTTTCTCCAGCGGAATGCTTCGCCGATCAGACCCAGAGCGTGTTCGACCGGGTCGACACCCATGTCCTTGCAGGGCTCGAAAACAACGTTTCGCACCAGATTGATGTGCTTGTGGCCGCGCGCTGGGCCGAGGCTGTTGAACTCTCTTCTGGTCTGTTGGGCATCAAGCCTGCGAACGTAGCGCTGCGGTTTGTCGATGGCGCGTATACCGAGGTTTTCAACCATCGGATAAAGGGCCGGATGAAGCTGCATGGCCGGTGGCGTGAAAGTGGTGGAGTGAAAGCCGAACACCTGCTCGAACAGTTTCAGACCGTCGGCCAGAATGGCTTTGTGTGCTTCAAGCTCGCTACCATCGGAAATTGCAAACGCGGCAGTAAAGCCGACACCAGGCAGACCGGGTTCACTGGCAAGCGCGGTCAGTGAGTCATTTTCCAGTGCCAGCCTCAAGGTCTTGTCCCGCGAGCGCAGTTTGTGTTCGATCAGACGTACATTCAGATGTTCGCGGCCGTGAAACTGCGGCTGGATCAAACCCTTCTGAATTCCCTCGTGCCACAGCGCCCAGGCGCCCTGGTATGCGTCGGGCTGACTTGCTGCCAGACGCTCGAAAGTGCTGGTTAGTGATTCGTAATGATAATTCTCACCATCCTCTCGCATCCGCCGAAAATCCGGATTGGCCGACAGCGCATAGGCGGTGAACTTTGCCGGATGCCCGCGGCTGTCACGCACGCTGTCGAGCGTTGTAAACAATGCGTCCAGGTCCTGACGGGTTTCGAGCGCGTCGAAGCAATCGAAGTGATTGTCCATGGCCACACCGGCCGCCTGCATCCGCTCCCGCGCTGACGGTGAATCGAGCCGCACGTTGCCATAATCATCCACCGAAAACACCACCAGCTTGTCACGGCAGCGCCAGCCAGGGATATTTTTCAGACCTTTCAGGAGCAACTTGTTCATGCAACGGGTTCCGATTCAGTTGTTTGATCGACGGCAACCTCAGCCGGCAGGGCGACCTGCAACTGCTTGTCGACGATCCGCACTTCGTAACAGGCCACGGCTACTTTGGCTGGCAGGCATTTTGGCGTGCCGTCACGGATATCAAAGCGGCCTCCGTGCAACGGGCAAATGATTTGGTTGCCCTCCAGCCGGCCCTCGGACAGCCGCGCCTGACGATGGCTGCAACGATCTTCTATGGCGTGGAAGGTTTCGCCCAGCTTGAATAGGGCAAGCTGATGGCCGCTGCATTCAACCGCCAGCATTTGTCTATTGTTGAGTTGAGCAAGTTCGGCCACGGTGACCCAGACCGTATCGGCCGAAGCTGCGGCAGGTGATCCCTGAGTCTTTGCGGCTGGCGTGGCAGTGGTCGCCAGGGGCACCGGCTCAGCCTGGCTGACTTCCGGTCGAGTCAACAACTGATCCTCGGCCACACCCGGCAGTGGATAAAGCGAGGTAATCCGGAACGGCCGGCGAAGAAGTTTGTGCTTGAGCACCAGGCTGGCCGCTTCTACACCTTCGCGCCAGCGCCGGGCAAAAACGCCCAGGTTGCGCGGTCGGAAATTGCGTCGCAGCGGCAGGTTGTCGAGTTCCCAGGCGTCCACCAGGCTGAAAAACAGCTTGACCGCACCCAAAGCCTGCGGTGCGGGCAGAAAAATCTTCAGGCGTTTCGATGGTGTCCAGGCCGAAAACATGCGCAGGGTCGAGCAATCGTTGATGACCCGCGGCGGCACTTCAATAATGGCCGCATCGGCCGGTTCTGTATCCACCGTCTTGACCGTACGCGTGGCCGGCTCGACCAGCCAGCGATGGGTTTGTGTGTTGTCAGTCACTCGAAACAGCAGCGCCGGTTTCCAGCGCTTTCTGAGCCATCCAGGCACGGCCTGGAGGAACGGGTCAAAGTAGCTTTTGAAAGCATCAAAATCGGCCAGCTCCCGCTCTTCTTCGGCATAGAAATCGGCCAGCTTGGGCGCATACTTTTCGGCCATCTCGGCAATCACTTCCGGGCGCCGGCTGAAATCGAAATCAAGCAGCTCGAAACCCTGGTCATTACTCCAACTGCTGCCCGGGCTCATCACCACGCATTCGGTCTCCGTGTTCAGTTCAGCCGAAAGTTGATTGCAGTAGCGTTCGACCAGATCGGGCGAAACGGCGGTATCGTTGAAGTGGCTGGTTTCGCGGTGCAGAAAGCAGTGGTTGCTGGCAAATGGAACGGCGTAGCGCGCACCGACTGAAATGGCGAAGCGGGCGAATTCTTCGATGTAGTTTTCCTGGGTGCGGACGTCGCCGAAATTCTTTTTGTAGTCGGCCACGCAATACGGTACCGGCGAGGCGCTGGAGTGGCTGCGCAGTACGAAATCAGGACGACCCTGCTTGCGCAGCAAATGGCGCAGCGGTCGACCGAACAGTTTGCAGTCATTGGCATTGAGAATGGAGGTGTCGCCGGCTTTGATGAACGCCGCCGAATCCACGCCGATGCCGAACTGATAGGAGCAGAGGGAAAACTCATCTCCCATCTGAAAGGTATCACCATGGGCAATTTCGACAAAGCGGGAAAAGCCCAGCGTGCGCAGATCGTCCATCATCCGTGTGGTACATACCTTCGGCAGCAGGAAGGTGGTGTCGGGTGAAAAGAATTTGCGCAGCGACGGCCCGTGGTAATGATCCCAGTGCAGATGAGTCAAATAAACGAAATCTGCCCGCAGGCCATCCAGCAAATCGGCCGGTGGCTCGGGAAAATTCCACCAGCTTCGCCAGTAGCATGAGCCGATCAGCCACGGATCGGTAATCAGCGAAACGCCGCCATGCTCAACGCGCAATCCGGCATGGCTCAGAATAGTGAACTTCATTGAATACCTCCCAGTCGGGGACGTCGCCCCGACCTACGATTTTGCGATGAACGGTAGGTCAGCCCGACGTGGCCGACGATGTGCGGTAGGTCAGCCCGACGCGGCCGACGAGGTACGGTAGGTCGGCCCGACGTGGCCGACGGACCATGTTTCAAGCTCCACCATCAACTCGATATGTTTGCATGGATTGAGGTCCGGACAGGCTAACAATCCGGTATAAATAGATTCGGCGTGGTCCGTCGGGGGGATGACCTACGAGTCAGAAACGGTTTATTGTCGGCGATTACTGTTCGGCGAAATAACTGGATACAAACCGGTCGGCGTTGCCGATGCGAAAATGACCGGCGGTGCGTTCAGCCCGATCCATCATCGCTTCATGCGCGACGCGGTCTGTGGCCAGGCGACGGATGAACTCGCTCATTTCATCAAGCTGATCGGCAGTAAAACAGCCAGCGTTGCCAAACTCCCGGGCATAGCGCGCCAATTCACTGTCGTCGGCGGCAATGTAGAGCGATGGAATGCCAAAGCTCATCAAATTGTAGGCCTTGCTCGGCACGCTGCCGCGACTGACCGATTCATGCAGGATTACCACGCCCAGATTAGCCGCTGACAGCGAATGCGGAAACATCTCGTCGCTCTGAAATGGCAACATCTGCACATTGCAAAGGTTTCGCTCGCGCACCAGGCGTTCGATCAGCGGTTTGCGCGGACCACGGCCAATAATCTGAAAAATAATCCGATCGTCATCCTGCAACATTTCAGCCAGCTCAATCATGGCCTCGACGTTATGCGTCAGACCAATATTGCCGGAATACTGGACTACAAACTTGCCTTCAAGCCCGTGCTCGCTGATAAACGAATTATTCTCAGGCGCAATCCGTTCATTATCCTGAAAGATTGACCAGATCGGATGGACAATCAGGCGATTACGATCAACGTAGCGGGCAAGCATATCGGCCATCGGCTCGCTGATAGTAAAAATCCGGTAAGCGCGCTGAAACGAGTGACGATTGAGCCAGGACCAGATGCGATAGAGCGACTGACTTTCCTCCATGCCGGTGATTTTCAGTGAATCCGGATACACATCCCAGATCACCATGCTGAAACGATGCGGTAGCACCAGATTGAGCAGATACGCCATCGGCGGCACGGAAACAAACAGAACCTCGTGACGGCGGTAGCGCGTCATCAAAAGCCACCACATGCGCAGCAGTGCAAAAGCCCAGGAAAACCCCTTCTTCCAGGCCGGCCGCTCGTGCCAGCGATTGATCTGGCAAACCTTAATATCAGCATCGAGCGGCGCACCCTGAACGTGGACACTGCCTGCAATCAGCGAAACCGAGTCAAACTTCCGATTGAATGCATTGGCAAACCCGATCGTCAAATAATTGGCCGCCTGGTTGAGAATGACCAGCCGGCGGGTAGGCTTTTCGAGACGAGGATCAGTGGTCAATTTATTGGAATCAGACATGTTTCCAGTCTGTTAGCGCCCGGAATGCTGCAGATAAAAGTGATCAGGGGCTGTAGGAATGGATGTTGACACACAGGGCCTCAGCCATTGGCCGGAACACTTGCATCCGAGTATCGCGCGTGAGGCTTTTTGTTTTATCCGTAAAATCAATAATCTGTGTCAATCAGCGTAATCTGCGGTTTCAGTGACTTTGGCTTGGGCAATGGCTGCCATGCCACGGTGTTGTACGCTTTAACGCCTGACACAGCCACGCTGAGCAGCGGCATCGGCTACAGTAATCTTGAGCCCAAGCGCATGAGCCACCTTGCTTACAGTGGCAAAGCTCGGATTGCCCGTGCCTGAAAGTGCCTTGTATAGCCCCATGCGAGTCAAGCCCGTCTTGGCCGCCAACTGAGTCATGTTTCTCGCGCGTGCAACGTCACCAAGAGCCGCGAGGAAGAGAGCCGGGTCATCTTCTTCTGCACAGGCGGAGAGATAAGCCGCAATGTCCTCCTCGGATTCGAGGTAGTCTGCGGTGTCGACTGCCGGTCCGAAGTAGCCGTCGAACGGCATACGGGTCACGCCGTCGAGCGCTACGCCGGCACCCTTTCGATGAAGGCCGTTACCGGGACACGCCAGCGCACCCA
>CALEIM010000072.1 GCA_937876395.1 uncultured Wenzhouxiangella sp.
ATCACGTTGCGCGGGTTGGAGGTGTTGGTGCAGGAGGTGATGGCGGCAATCACGACTGCACCATCTCTGAGAATAAAGGTTTCGTCCTTGTAGCTGACCTTGGCTGCACCGTGAAACTCGCTGGCGCCAACGGCCGTTCCGCCACCTTCGCTGGCAAAGCGGAGCTCTTCGCAGCGGCCATTGTCGCGCGCCTGGGTCATCTCCGAGAGCTGGCTCAGGAAAACGCTTTTGGATTCGCTCAGCAGCACCCGATCTTGCGGCCGCTTGGGCCCGGCCAGGCTGGGCACGACGTCGCCCAGGTCCAGTTCGAGCACGTCGGTGTAAGTCGGGTCGGGCGATCCGTCCTCGCGCCACAGTCCCTGGGCGCGGGCATAGGCTTCAACCAGTGCAACTCGCTCGTCGCTGCGCCCGGACAGTTTGAGGTAGCGGATGGTTTCCTGGTCAATTGGGAAAATTGCGCAGGTGGAGCCGAATTCCGGCGACATATTGCCGATCGTGGCCCGGTCGGCCAGCGGCAGATGGCTGAGTCCGTCGCCAAAAAATTCGACGAACTTTCCAACCACGCCTTTTCGGCGCAGCATTTCGGTGATGGTCAGTACCAGATCGGTCGCTGTCGTGCCCTCCGGCAGTTTGCCCTTGAGCTTGAAGCCGACGACCTGCGGAATCAGCATGGAAATCGGCTGGCCGAGCATGGCGGCTTCGGCCTCGATCCCGCCTACACCCCAGCCGAGGATACCCAGGCCATTGATCATGGTGGTGTGTGAATCGGTGCCAACCAGAGTATCGGGCCAGGCCATCATCTCACCGTCGACTTCCTGGCTGAACACCACCCGCGAGAGGTGCTCAAGATTGACCTGGTGGACGATGCCCGTGTTCGGCGGCACGACCTTGAAATTGTCGAATGCACCTTGGCCCCAGCGCAGAAACGCATAGCGCTCGCGATTGCGCTTGAACTCGATCTGGTTGTTCAGATCCAGCGAGTTGGCCTGTCCATAGCTGTCAACCTGTACGGAGTGGTCAATGACCAGCTCGGCCGGGGACAGCGGGTTGATTTGATTGGCCTGACCGCCAAGCTGCTGCATGGCCTCACGCATGGCGGCCAGGTCGACGATCGCCGGCACACCGGTAAAGTCCTGCAGGACGACGCGCGCCGGGGTAAAGGAAATTTCCTTGTCGGGCTCGGCCCCGGCGTCCCAGTTGGCCAGCGCGGCCACGTCATCGGCGGTGATGTTGCTGCCGTCTTCATGACGTGCCAGGTTTTCCAGCAGAATCTTGAGCGAGTAGGGCAGTTTGCCAATCGCCGGATGCCGGCCTTCCAGCTTCTTGAGGCTGTAGAAGCCATAATTCTTGCCGTTGATGTCGAGTTGATCAAGACAGTCAAGCTGGTTGCGCATGGGAGCATCCTCCAGTCAGATTTGGGCAAACCAGGGCGTAAAACTGTGCAAAACAGGCCCCGGAGCGATCATTAGATTCTAGCATGCGGCCCGTCGGCTTTAGGTCCGACAGGCTCATTTCTCAGGCGCTCAGCAGGGCCTGGGCCTGTTCAAGCATGCGGCTGCGCTGGAAGACCAGACGCCACTGGCGGCCACCAACCTGTTGCCAAAGTATGGCCGAGCGCAGACCGGCGAGCAGCAGGGCACGCACGAAAGCGACCTTTTCGCCCTGCTTGAGATATTCGGGTCGGCCCTGAACCGAGATACGAAAATCCAGGGTCGAGATCTGACGCTGATAGATATCGGCCAACTGGGCATGGACGCTGTCATCGATGGTTTCACCGGCGTCGCGCCAGGCGTTTTCGACCAGCTCCAGTTCTTCGGCCAGCGCGGTGAGGCGTTTGCGGTCACGGCCGAGCTGTTTGCCGAGCTTGGCCAGGCCGAGCGCATAGTTGAGCGACTGCATGCTGTCGTGCCCGCCGCGGGCGCCAAACAGCTCGCTGAGCACGCGCAAACCCATGCGCACGCCGCCGAGACCGCCGTAGACCGCCTCGGTCGATTCCGCATCGCGCCTGAAAACGCTGGCAATGCTGGCCTGGGCCGCCTGGCCGGAGCAGGTTCCGGAAGTGGCGATCTGGCGGACCAGTTCACTGGCCTGGAGCATTCCGGCGAAGGCAATCGTTGCATCTCTCATGGTTTGATTGTTTCTTTGCAGTTTGAAATCTGGAGCGCGTCGGGCAAGGGCGCGTTGCTCGACACGATGGTGCCGCCACCCAGGCACTCATCGCCATCGTAGAGCACGACCGCCTGCCCGGGGGTGACGGCGCGCTGAGGCTGCTCGAAATGCAGGCTGAGGTGCTGTTCATCGACAGCCATCACCCGGCAGGCCTGGTCGCGCTGGCGGTAGCGCACCTTGGCGTACAGTTGCTCGCCGATCCGGGGGCTGCGGTGTATCCAGTTAAGCTGGTCGGCATCAAGCGTGTCGGACATCAGGCCAGGGTGATCGCTTTGCTGTTCGGCATAGAGCACGTTGTTGTCAATGTCTTTGTGGATCACATACCAGGGCGCTTCGGGAAAGTCTTTCAAACCGCCGATGTTCAGACCCTTGCGCTGCCCAAGCGTGTAGTGGATCAGGCCCTGGTGCTGGCCCACAAGCCGGCCGTCGGCGGTGCGGATAGCGCCCGGTTTGGCGTCGAGGTAGCGGTCAATGAAGGCATCGAAGTTGCGCTCGCCGATAAAGCAGATGCCGGTCGAGTCCTTCTTGGCTGCCACCGGCAATCCGGCGCGCTCGGCCAGTTCGCGCACCTCCGGCTTGGTCAGTTCGCCCAGCGGAAACCGCGCCCTGGCCAATTGCTGCTGGTCAAGCGCGTACAGAAAATAGCTCTGGTCCTTGTTGCCATCGACGCCCTTGAGCAACGAGAACGTGCCGTCGGCGTTGGCGCGTCGGCGCGCGTAGTGGCCGGTGGCAATCGCCCCGGCGCCCAGATCCTCGGCATGGTCGACGAAGGTGCGGAACTTGATCTCACGGTTGCACAGAATATCCGGATTGGGCGTTCGCCCGGCCTTCAGTTCAGCCAGGAAATGCTCGAACACCGCTTCTCGGTATTCGGCGGCAAAGTTGCGCCCATGAAATGAGATGCCGAGCAGTTCGGCCACGCGGCGCGCGTCAGCGGCATCGTCCTCGGCCGTGCAGCCGCTGTCGAGGTCGTCGTCTTCCCAGTTTTTCATGAACATGCCGGCAATGGTCTTGCCCTGCTGCTGCAACAGCCAGGCCGTGATGGACGAATCCACCCCGCCGGACATGGCCACCATGATCAGTTCGCTCATGGCGTGGATATGGGGTTTGCCCCGCCTATTTACGAGGGTGTATTTTGCCGTGGTTCGAGAGTTGGCGGCGGTTATAATATCGGCTCGCGTTAGGGCAACGAGCCGGTTTATCGGCCTGGGCGCAAGGTGGTACTTGACAGCTCAGGTTTTCCGGTTAGAATCCTCAGGCTACGCGGGAATAGCTCAGTTGGTAGAGCACAACCTTGCCAAGGTTGGGGTCGCCGGTTCGAGTCCGGTTTCCCGCTCCAAATTGATCGCCTGGACGCTCTTGAATCGCGTTCGCAGGCGCTGAGAAAAGGGCCTCTGCAGGCCCTTTTTTCGTTTCAGCATGTAGCCCCCGACTACGCTCCAGGCTTCTGACGCCGAAGATTTACGCAACGTTGGGGTAGAAGCTCCCCAGAGTCAACATCCCGGCTGCACCAGCCACCTCACCTGTCCAGTAGGGTTGTCGGGCCAAAAACAATGCGCTCCTGGTAGCACAATGCGCAGCGAATCGGTATCTTTGGGGTATTCGCATTCAAGCTGTCCGTGGGAGTGATTCAATGAGCTATTTCGTTACCGGGGGAACCGGATTTATCGGTCGCAACCTGATTGACCAGTTGGTCAAGCGCAAGGGGACCATTTATGTGCTGGTCAGGCGCGGGTCGAAAACCAAGTTCAATGACCTGGTTGCCGAGCGCTGGTCCGATCACAAGCGCCGCCTGGTGGCGGTCAGCGGTGATCTCACCCGGGCCGGTCTGGGCCTTGGCCAGCTTGATGTGGACAAGCTGAACGGGAAAATTCGGCATTTCTTTCATCTGGCCGCGGTCTATGATCTGAGTGCCGATGACGAAACCAACGAGGCGGCCAACGTGGGCGGTACCCGTCACGCCATTGATCTGGCCGAAGCGATCAATGCCAAGTGCTTCCACCACGCCTCGTCAATCGCTGCCGCCGGTCTGTACCAGGGCACTTTTCGCGAAGACATGTTTGATGAGGCGACCGGGTTGCACCATCCGTACTTTCGCAGCAAACACGAATCCGAACGTCTGGTGCGGCAGACTTGTCCGGTTCCGTGGCGGGTTTATCGCCCGGGAATCGTCGTCGGGCACTCGAAAACCGGCGAAATCGACAAGATTGACGGCCCTTATTATTTCTTCAAGCTGATTCAGAAGATGCGCCGCATGCTGCCGCCCTGGGTGCCGACTCTGGGGCTGGAAGGCAGTCGCATCAATATCGTTCCGGTCGACTACGTTGCCCAGGCGATGGACCACATCGCCCACAAGCCCAAGCTTGATGGCCACTGCTTCCACCTGACCGACCCGCATCCGCCGGGCGAAGCGAACTGCTCGATCGGCGTCGG
>CALEIM010000073.1 GCA_937876395.1 uncultured Wenzhouxiangella sp.
CCCGCCTCGACCAGCTCCTCATCCGCCACGCCGGGGGTGAGCGTCTGGCCGGCATAGAAGGCGGCCACATCGGCCAGATCCTGATCACTCATGCCCACCACCATCGGGTACATTTCCGGCACGTTGCGCAGCTGCTCACGCACCAGGATCGACTGACGCGTGGCGTAGTCTTCGTGCTGACCGGCAGTTTTTGGCCAGATCGAGACCACGGAATTGCCGTCCATGCCGTGACAGGCGGCGCAAACAGCGGCCTTCTGCTCACCGGCTTCCGGGTCGCCGACCAACTGGGCCTGAGCCAGAAGTGGTAAGGATGCGATCAGCATCATCAAGATTCGAGCCATTTCGATACTGCTCCTGAGTGGAAGTCTGAACCTGATATTATCGCGCTTCATCATTCGTCTTGCCAGCATCAAACCCCATGCCGTCCACTCACGCGCTGCTCAGACAGGCTGAATACTTGATCAGCGTCCACAATCGGCCGCAACTACCGCCTGATCGTGGCACCGAAATCGCCATTGCCGGGCGCTCGAATGCCGGCAAGTCCAGCCTGATCAACCGCCTGTGCGGGCAGAAATCGCTGGCCCGCACCAGCCGCACACCGGGGCGCACCCGGCAGCTGGTCTTTTTCCGGCTGGATGACGACCATCATCTGGTTGATCTGCCCGGCTACGGCTTTGCCCGCGTCGGCGGCGATCTCAAAAAACACTGGAAAGGCCTGATCCAGGGCTACCTGGAAACGCGCCAGGCGCTGGCCGGTTTGGTGATCGTGATGGACGTCCGCCATCCGCTCAAGCCTGGCGACGTCGATCTGGCCAACTGGGCCAGCGGGCGCGGCCTGCCGCTGCACCTGGTGCTGACCAAGGCCGACAAACTCGGCCGGGGCAAGCAGAAAGAAGCGTTGATGGCCGTGCGCCGCGCGGTGGACCCCGGTGTTGGCGTTCAGCTATTCTCGGCCCAATCGGGACAAGGGCTTGAGGAGCTGGAATTGCTGGTCGATAGCTGGTTCGAGTCCAGTCAGCCCGATTCAGAGTTTGAAACTGCCGACGAGCCGGCCTGACCCTGCTCGCCGCCGTTATGCCCCCGTCTTCCATCACCGCCCAGGCCCGAGCAGGGGTTCGCACGCGCGCAGATCAGGCTACGCCTTTACTCGGCCTGGCGCCGATGGCCGGAGTGACCGACAAACCTTTCCGCCTGCTGTGCCGCCGCTACGGTGCCGATCTCGCCACCTCGGAGATGACCAGCTCGGATGCGTCGCTATGGCATACGCGCAAATCGCGCGAGCGCATGGATCACGCCGGCGAACCCGGCCCGATCAGCGTCCAGATCGCCGGCACCGAGCCTGCGGCAATGGCCGATGCGGCACGCTACAACGTCGATCACGGCGCGGAATCAATTGACATCAATATGGGCTGCCCGGCCAAAAAGGTCTGCAAGGCCTGGGCGGGCTCGGCACTGATGCGCGACGAGGCCCTGGTCGGCCGCATCCTTGAAGCCGTGGTGGCCGCCGTTGAAGTGCCGGTCACCCTCAAGATTCGCACCGGCTGGGATGCCGATCAGCGCAACGGGCCGCGCATTGCCCGCATCGCCGAGGACTGCGGCATTGCCTCTTTGGCCGTTCACGGCCGCAGCCGCGAGCAGAAGTACCAGGGCCAGGCCGAGTACGACACCATCGCGCAGATCGTCGCTGAACGGGGCATACCGGTGTGGGCCAATGGCGATATCGACAGCCCGGAAAAGGCTAAAGCCGTGCTCGATTACACCGGGGCCGTCGGCCTGCTGATCGGCCGCGCTGCACAGGGTCGGCCGTGGATTTTCGCCGAAATCTCGCACTACCTGGCAAGCGGAGAGCACCTGCCGGCGCCATCGGCGGCTGCCGTAGGCGAGATTCTGATCAGCCATCTTGAAGCGCTCTACGCCTTCTACGGCGAAGACCGCGGCGTGCGGATTGCGCGCAAACATCTGGGCTGGTATGCCCGGGATCGAGCTGAAAATGTCGGCTTCAGGCAGGTCGTCAACCGCGCCCAGTCGGCCGAACAACAGCTTGCGCTCACGCGCGACTATTTTGCCGCCCTGTCGGCCGCAGTTGACCCGGCCCGAATCTTGCCGCCGGACGCTAGAATAGGGCTATCACCACCGCAAAGACTCCAGGCTGAAATCGCATGACTTTTCCTGCCATCCGCCTGCGCCGCAGCCGTGCCCGGCGCTTCGCCCGCGAGCTGAGCCGGGAAACCCGGCTGTCAGCTGCCGATCTGATTTTGCCCGCCTTCGTACTCGAAGATCCCGGCGCGCGCGAGCCGGTCGATTCCATGCCCGGCGTCGAACGCGTCGGTCAGGACGGTCTGTTTGAACTGGCCGAGCGCTGCCTGAGCCTGGGTGTGCCGGCGATGGCCCTGTTTCCGGTGGTGCCGGCCGAACGCAAGACCGACGATGCGGCCGAGGCCTGGCGCGAGAATGGCCTGGTCCAGCGCAGCGTGCACGCGCTCAAGCAGCGCTTCCCGGAGCTCGGCGTGATAACCGACGTGGCCCTGGATCCCTACACCCGCCACGGCCTGGACGGCATCATCGACGAGAGCGGTTATGTGCTCAATGACCGCACCGTCGACGCCCTGGTCCGCCAGGCGGCCAGCCACGCCCAGGCCGGCGCCGACGTCGTCGCGCCTTCGGACATGATGGACGGGCGAATTGGCGCGATCCGCGAACAACTCGAAGCCAGCGGCCACGTCAACACCCTGATTCTGAGCTACGCGGCCAAGTACGCGTCAAGCTACTACGGCCCATTTCGCGACGCGGTCGGCTCGGCGGCCAGCCTGGGCAAGGCCGGCAAGGAAAGTTTTCAGATGGACCCGGGCAACTCCGACGAGGCGCTGCGCGAAGTTGAGCTCGACCTTGAAGAAGGTGCCGACTGGATCATGATCAAGCCGGCCCTGCCCTATCTCGACATCATTCGCCGCGTTCACGAGACCTTCGGCGTGCCGACCTTTGCCTATCACGTCTCCGGCGAGTACGCGATGCTCAAGGCGGCAGCCTCGCGCGGCTGGCTGGACAACGACAAGGTGCTACTCGAAACGCTGGTGTCGATCCGACGCGCCGGGGCCTGCGGCATTCTGACCTACGCCGCCCTGGAAGCCGCCGCCCTGCTGCGCGGCGCATAGACCGGACCCCCGATGACTGCCGGGCCAATCAAACTGGCCGTGTTTGGCCAGCCGGTCGCCCACAGCCAGTCGCCTCGCATTCATCGCCTGTTCGGCGAGCAGCTCGGCATCGCACTGGACTATGGCAGCATCGAATGCGGGATCGATGCGCTGTCCGAACGTCTGGCCGCCTTTCGCGCCAATGGCGGCCGTGGCGCCAATCTGACGGTGCCGCTTAAAAGCACCGGCTTGGAGCTGTGCACTGCCGCAGACCCGACAGCCCGCCTGGCCGGGGCCGTCAATACCCTGAAGTTGGCCGCGGAAGGCTGGCACGGCTACAACACCGACGGCGCCGGCCTGCTGCTGGATCTGGATCGACTGGGCATTGATCCGGCCGGCAAGCGAGTGTTGATTCTCGGCGCCGGAGGTGCCTGTGCCGGCATACTCGGCGCCCTGCTGGAACGTTCACCGGCAATGATCAGCGTGCTCAACCGCAGCCCCGAAAGGGCTCGGCGCCTGGCCAGCACACCGGGCCTGCGCGGCGCGATTTACGCCGGCGGCTTTGCGGACGCCGCCAGACTGCCGGCCCACGATGTACTCATCCAGACCACCAGCGCCGGCCATGCAGGCCTTCTGCCGCCGCTGGATGCGGCCTGGCTGAGTGCAACTGCGACCGCCTACGATCTCAATTACGGTACGGCCCACCGAGCCTTTGCCGACTGGTGCGGCAAAGCTGGCGTGCCGGTTGCCGGTGGCCTGGGCATGCTGGTCGCCCAGGCCGCGCTCGCTTTCGAGATCTGGACCGGCCGACGCCCACAGATCGGGCCGGTGCTGGCCGAACTCAGTCGAAACTGATTCAGCGGCAGTCAACCGACTCGATAAAGCGCTCATCGCCATCGATAACCAGCGCCGTCAAGGCTCCGCCCCACACGCAGCCGGTGTCCAGACCGACCACGCCATCGGCGCGGTACAGGCCGAGCTGTGACCAGTGGCCAAATACCAGCGTCCAGCCAGTCCAGTCGGCGTGCAGATGCCGGAACCACGGCGCAAAACCCGGCGGCGCGCTGTCCATGCCGCCTTTGCTGCGCAGCTCCAGGCGACCATCGGCACGACAAAAACGCATTCGGGTCAGCACATTGGTGATGCTGCGCAGCCGCGCGTCGATGGGCAGATCAGGCTGCCAGCGATCGGGGTGATTGCCGTACATCCGGGCGAAATACGCGTCGGGGTTCTTGTCCAGAGCGCGTTCGACCTCAGCGGCGCGTGCCTGAGATTCGACCGGCCCCCAGCGCGGATCAATCCCGGCGTGGACCAGGGCCAGACGACGATCCGCGTCCTGCCAGAACAGCGGACACCTTGCGAGCCAGGCCAACAGCTCCGGGCCATCGTCGGCGGCAAGGATGGCGTCAAACTCAGGGTTGGGCGCTCGCCTGCGACCATGGGCGTAGGCGAGCAGGTGCAGGTCGTGGTTGCCAAGCACCACGCTCAGCGAGTGGCGCAGCGCATGCACCCGGCGCAGAGTTTGCAGTGACTCACCGCCGCGATTGACCAGATCACCGGCCAGACGCAGGCGATCACTTTGCGGATCGAAACGCAGCTTGTCGAGCAGGCGCTGAAATGACCCGGCGCAGCCCTGCACATCGCCGATGAAAATCTCACGGCTCATTGCATTTCAGACGCTGGCGGCACCGGCGCGATGCTGACCACCACATCAAACACATCCACCGATGCGCTCAACAGGCAGCGGCGCACGCGTCGGGCAAGCTGATCTGCCTCGGCCAGGCTCAGCTCGGGATCGAGCAGAATGCGCACATCCATCACCGTCTGACCGCCCATGGTGCGAGTGCGCAGATCCCTGAACCCGCGCACGCCGTCAACGGTCATGATGAGCGCTTCCAGTTCGCGCTGGGTATCTGCCGGCACGGCAGTATCGACCAGCTCGGTCAGGGCTCTGAACACAAATTTGATGCCAATATGGCCGACCATCACAGCAACCAGAATGGCGGCCACGGCATCCAGCCACAACAGGCCGCCAATGGCGCCGAGTATGCCGACAATCACGACCACCGACGACATGGCATCCGAGCGATGGTGCCAGGCATTGGCCATCAGCAGCTCCGAACGGGTGCGCCTGGCTACCCGCCGGGTGTACCAGTACAGGCCTTCCTTGACTGCGACCGAAATCACCGCCGCACTCAGCGCGATCCAGCCCGGCTGCAGCAGACGCTCAGGATCGTTGAGCCGCGCAATCCCGTCGACAATGAAGCCGATGGCAACGGCCAGCAGCAAGAAGCCGATCAGCGCGGTGGCCACCGTCTCGATTCGTCCGTGCCCGTAAGGGTGGTTATGGTCGGCCTCATGGGCGCCCCAGCGCGCCGCGACCAGCACCACCACATCGCTGATCAGGTCTGAAACGGTGTGCACCGCATCGACGATCAAAGCCTGGGAATTACCGAAGATGCCGGCGGCAAACTTGCCGATGGCCAGCACCACATTCCCGGCCGCCCCCACCAAAGTCACGCGGCGTTTCAGCGGCCAGTCCAGGCCGGGCTGCGGATTACGGGGAGGCGCTTCGGCCATGAAAATGATCGCTGCAGAGGGTTCGGCGCATTCTATCAATACCCCCCGGAGATTATTCAGAGCCTCCTTGCAAAACTGCAAAAAGACATCGCCCACGGGTTGGCCGCGTCGGGCGGGCGTGCCTGCATCCGCTCAAGATGCCAGTCTGACCATTTCCAGGTCGGAAAAAAGGTATCGCCATCCACGTCGGCGGCAATCAGGGTCAGCTCCATGCGACTCGCCCGCGGCAGGGCCTGGCGGTAGATCTCGCCGCCACCAATGATCATTACCTGCTCGGCTGCGGCCTGCTCAATGGCCGCGTCCAGACCGGTCGCCGACAGCACGCCCTCAGGCAGGGTCTGCTCTGAACGGCTGATGACGATGTTGGTCCGGCCCGGCAGGGCTGAACCGATCGACTCGAAGGTGCGCCGGCCCATGACCACCGGATGCCCCAGGGTCAGCGCCTTGAAGTGGCGCAGATCGGCGGGTAAGTGCCAGGGCATGCCGCCGGAGCGCCCGATTACCCGTTTGCGCGCCATTGCCGCGACCAAAACCAGCTCCGGCATCTCACCTGGTCCTTACAGCCATATGCAGGCTTTTAGATCGCAATCGGGGCGCGAATCGCCGCATGGGAGCGATAGCCGCTGAGCTCGAAATCGTCATAAACAAAATCTTCCAGTCGACGGCGCGCAGGGTTCAGGCGCATCTGCGGCAGTGGCCAGGGCTCACGCGCGAGCTGCTTGTCGACCTGGTCGAGGTGGTTTTGATACAGATGGGCATCGCCGAAGGTATGGATGAACTCACCGACTTCAAGATCACAGACCTGGGCGACCATCATCGTCAACAGCGCATAGCTGGCGATATTGAAGGGCACACCCAGAAAACAGTCGGCCGAGCGCTGATAAAGCTGGCAGCTCAGACGGCCTTCGGCGACGTAGAACTGAAACAGGCAGTGGCAGGGCGCCAGCGCCATGCGCCCGGCGCGCACATTGTCCTGGGGCGTGCGCGTCTCGTCCGGCAAATCGGCCGGGTTCCAGGCGGTCAGGACGTGGCGACGTGAATCAGGCCGGCGTCGGATTTGATCAACCAGCTCGCTCAGCTGATCGATAAAACGCCCGTCGGCAGCCGGCCACGAACGCCATTGGGTGCCGTAGATCGGGCCGAGTTCGCCGCGTTCGTCAGCCCATTCGTCCCAGATCGATACGCCATGTTCATTGAGGTAAGCGATATTGGTATCGCCGCGCAAAAACCACAAAAGCTCGTGAATGATCGATTTCAGGTGGACTTTTTTGGTCGTGACCAGCGGAAAGGACTGAGCCAGGTCAAAGCGTAGCTGATAGCCGAAAACGCTGTACGTGCCGGTGCCGGTGCGGTCATCCTTGCGCTGGCCGGAATCGCGCACATGGCGAAGCAGGTCGAGATACGATTTCATGTGCGCCTCCGATAGGCCCAGATCATCAGCAGCAGGCCGGCGAGCATCATCGGCAGCGACAGAATCTGGCCCATGGTTATCCAGTCGAGCGCGACAAAGCCCAGATGCGCATCGGGCTCACGGAAGCATTCAGCGATAAAGCGAAACACCCCATAGCCGAGCAGAAAAGCGCCGCCCACTGCACCCACCGGCCGCGGACGGGCGGAATAGGCCCACAGAATGACAAACAGTGCCAAACCCTCCAGGGCAGCCTGGTAGAGCTGCGAGGGATGACGGGCGAACTCATCAAGCGCACCGCTCAGATACTGCTGATAGAGCGCCCCGGATCGTCGCCCACCGGCCTCGATCGACTCGGGAAAAATCATTGCCCAGGGCACGTCGCTCAGCCGGCCCCAGAGTTCTCCACCAATGAAATTGCCCAAACGCCCGGCAGCCAGCCCAAGCGGCGCCAGTGGGGCGGCGAAGTCCGCAAGCTGCAGAAAGCCACAGCCCTGGCGTCGGCCATACAGCCAGATCACCACCAGCACACCTGCCAGTCCGCCGTGAAAACTCATCCCGCCGTCGCGAATACGCAGCAAAAACAGCGGGTCGCTCAACAGCTCGTCAAAGCCGTAGAACAGCACATAGCCGAGCCGGCCACCCACGATGACGCCGATCACACCCCAGAACAGGAGATCCCCGATCTGCTGCGCGTTCAGCGGCGCATCAGCACGCCGGGCACGCACCCGCCCCAGCAGCCAGAAGGCGCCAAAGGCGACCAGGTACATCAGGCTGTACCAGTAAATCGCGAAACCACCGATCGACACGGCGACCGGGTCGATCTGGTGAAAATAGTAGGCTGACTGATTCATCGCCGGAAGTCTAGCGCAGATCGCGCTCGACAGAGGCCACAATCCAGACGATGTCGGATCAGGCCTCCGATCGGCTATCTTCTACTCCGTTTATGACAACCTACCATGGCGCGGTGGCTGGCCAACATTTCATATTTCCTTCCGAGGTCATTCGACAATCCACGGGTATTCCGCCACCACCCGGACCCGTTACGGGAATACCAAGGCTTCTGGCACGGTCAAGGAAGGCGCGCAAGTTGTTTTCTCCGGGCGAGTTGCCGCTGAAATGGTAGCCCAAACCCGGAACCAGATCATCGGCCGTAACAGGAATTGGGTTTGCGTCAGAATCCTCAAAGGTGTCGAAATCAGCCTCCCAGCGGTCGTAAGCTGCATTAACAACCCAAACTCCACGCGAGCCATCGGAAAACTCGACGACCAGCACCACTTCGGTGTTGAATGGGGTGTTGAGCAGGTTGTTGGCCAGCACCAGGGCCTTTCCGAGGAAGCTGGTCGCCGGCTCCTGCTGTGCCCACCACTGCCCGATCGCCACACCAGCAGACTGGTTTCCGACCATGTCATAGGCGCTTTCATACATGCTGGCCGGCAGATCAACCGGTTGAATAACGGGCGCGGCCGTGCCACCCCGAATCTTCGGCGCGCTTCGAACAACGATCATGCCCCGGGAAGACTGCTGACACTCCTGTAAGATTTGACCGCCATTCGGAAGCACCAGATCACGAACAAACTGCATGCCTCCTGACACGTAGTCCCACTGGCCAGGCGTCCATGCAATCGGCACGACCTGGCCCACCCTGGCCATTGACGGTTCACCCACAGCCCCGGCCG
The DNA here is from genome assembly GCA_937876395.1 of uncultured Wenzhouxiangella sp. Lineage (GTDB taxonomy): Bacteria > Pseudomonadota > Gammaproteobacteria > Xanthomonadales > Wenzhouxiangellaceae > Wenzhouxiangella. The sequence continues at coordinate 8,799 of CALEIM010000073.1, forward strand.
AGCGTGGTATCTGCCCATCACCCTGAGCGTGGACCCGATACCGCTCGGCCTCCAGCCCGGCAAGGTCAAACACCCAGACTTCATTTCCGTGCGACAGCTTCATTTGCATCGCTGTTTCCAGCGCACACAGTTGACGCTCGCCACTGTCGCAGTCCTGGCATACGCTGCCGTAGTTGGCAGCAAAAGCCGGGACCGATGCCGTCAGGGCGAATAGCAGCACCAGCAGATACCCGGCCTTGCCAATCGCCGGCCTGATGAAAGAGATTGAGGGATTCCCGTGAGTCATGCAACTACTTACACTTGTTTATTAATGACTTACGAGGGTAGCAAGCCTTTGCTGACACCGTCAAACCCACCTCCAATAGGCTTGTTTATTGACCAAGGCTCGGTGCACTTTCAGAGCCTGTTACAGTGAGCGGATCATCCCTTGCGATTGGTTTTGATGAACACAGTGCAACTGAGCAACCGCCTGGCCGAAGCCATCAGCCCCTATCTGCTGCAGCACGCCGACAATCCGGTCGTCTGGCAGCCTTGGGATCGCGAGGCGCTGGCGGCGGCCCGTGCGCTGGATCGGCCTATTCTGCTTTCGATTGGCTACTCGGCCTGTCACTGGTGCCATGTCATGGCGCATGAGAGCTTCGAAAGTGAGGCCATTGCCGAGCGCATGAACGCGTATTTCGTCAATATCAAGGTTGATCGCGAGGAGCGCCCGGATCTGGACCGCATTTATCAGCTCGCCCACCAGCTTCTCAACGGTCGGGGCGGCGGCTGGCCACTGACCGTGTTTCTTGATCCACTCAGTCAGGCGCCATTTTTCACCGGCACCTATTTCCCGCCCGAAGCGCGTCAAGGCATGATCGGCTTTGGTGATCTTCTGGAGCGCATTCATCGGGTCTGGACTGATCGTCGTGACGAGCTCAGAAACCAGCATCTGCAGGTTCACGAAGCGCTGCAAGCCATTTCCCGTCCGGCACCCGGCGGAGCGGGCGATCTGGCCGCCGCCCGTGAAACCCTGCTGGCTGAGGCCGGCGCCCGCTTTGATCAGGAAAACGGCGGCTTCGGCAGCGGGCCGAAATTCCCGCAGGCCCCGCTGCTGGCTACACTGATGGATCTGGATGATGAGTCCGCTGCCCAGATCGTCGGCGACACGCTTGATGCCATGGCCAGCCTGGGTCTGCACGATCATCTCGGCGGCGGCTTTTTTCGCTACTGCGTGGATGCGGTCTGGGAGATTCCGCATTTCGAGAAGATGCTCAGCGACAATGCCTTGTTGCTCGGCCTGTATGCGCGCGCGGCGCGGCGCTGGAAGCGCGATGATTTTGTCGACGTCTGTGAACGCCTGGTTGAATGGCTGGAGCGCGAGATGCTGCTCGCCAACGGCGGTTTTGCCACCAGCCTGGACGCGGACAGCGAGGACGGCGAAGGTGCGTTCTATGTGTGGACCGCGCATCAGGTTGCCGAACATTTGAGCGGCTCCGACTACGCGCTGTTTGCAGCGCGCTTCGGCCTCGACGGCCCGGCCAATTTTGCCAGCAATCGCTGGCATCTGCTGCTGGCCCGGTCAAGCGCTGAGCTGGTTGAGCCGGATATGGACCGGGAAAGCGTGGCCCGGCGTTTGGCCAAAGCACGCAGCCGCCTGCTCGCAGCACGCCAAAAGCGCCCCGCGCCAGGCCGGGATGACAAGATGTTGGCTGACTGGAACGGCCTGATGATTGAAAGCCTGGCCGAGGCCGGGCGACTGCTCAATCGCCCCGAGTGGCTTGAACGGGCCGCCTCGGCGTTTCAGGCGGTTGCGATCAACCTGTTTGGCCAGGAGCCGCCACGCGCCGTCTGGCGCGCCGGGCGCAGCGCCCACAACGCGCTGCTGGATGATCATGCCGCGATGCTGCTGGCCGCGCTCGAACTGCTGCGCTGGCGCTTCGATATGGCCTGGTTCAACCTGGCTCGGCGTATCGGACGTCGGATTATCGAGCAGTTTGCCGACCCGGTCACCGGCGGTCTGTATCTGACCCCCCATGATCACGAGTCGCTGCTGACCCGACCGCTGGCGCACGCCGATGAGGCCACCCCGTCCGGTGCCGCTCAGGCCGTGCTGGGTCTGGCCCGCCTGGGCGAGCTGTGCGGCGATGCAACGCTGCTGGAAGCGGCACGAAAGGCCGTTCAGGCAGCCGCCGGCGACATCGAACGCTCGGCCATCGGCCACGCCGGACTGCTGCGCGCGTGGCAGGCGCTTGAAGAGCCCGCAGTGCAGATTGTGCTGGCCGGCCCGGACGAAGCGGTGCAGCGCTGGCATCAGGAGCTCGCACCCGATCCCGACTGCCGGGTCTATCAATTGCCGCCCGGACTGGATACCAACGAGCTGCCAGGCACCCTGGCCGCGCTGGCCGGCAGTCAGACCGCCGTCGGTCAGCTCTGTCTGGGGCAGCGCTGCCTTCTGCCGGCAAAGCAGCTGGACGATCTTCGCGTCCAACTGGATGAATCCCGGCGCTGAACGATTGCGCGTAAAATTGGCGGCCCATGAGCCTCGCCTTCCCTAATTATCACGCCCTGGGTGTGCTGCTGCTGATGCTGCTGGCGCTGGGGCTGTTTTCGCGTAATCGCATAGCGATCCAGACCAGCTCCCTGGGCGTTCTCGCCGTGCTGACCTTGGCTTTTCAGCTATTCCCCTACGTCGGACCCGACGGCACCCGGCTGAGCTCGACCGATTTTTTTGCCGGCTTTGGTCACCAGGCGCTGATTGCCATTTGCGCGCTGATGATCCTCGGCCAGGGCCTGATTCGCTCCGGCGCGCTGGAACCGGTTGGCCGCCTGCTGGCGACGACCTGGCGCAAATCGCCGGCTCTGTCGATGCTCGCCACCCTGGTCATTTGCGCCGTGCTCAGCGCATTCATCAACAACACCTCACTGGTCGTGATGCTGCTGCCGATTCTGATTGGCGTGGCGCTCAGGACCGGCCAGCCGCCGTCGAGCATGCTGCTGCCGGTCGGTCTGATCAGCATCGTCGGCGGGATGGCGACCACGATCGGCACCTCGACCAATCTGCTGGTTGTCACCGTGGCCGCCGACATGGGCGTGGCGCCGTTCGGGATGTTTGACTTCCTCCTGCCAGCCGCGCTTGCCGGGGCCGCGGCCGTGCTCTATTTGTGGCTGGTTGCGCCGCGCCTGATTCCGCAACGCCAGGCGCCGATGCAGTCCAGCGTCAAGCGGCTCTACACGGCGCAGATCCGCCTGGGAAAATCGGCCTCGGTGCTGGGTTCGACCCTGGCCGAAGCGATCGAGCGCTGCAACGGCAACCTCAAGGTCGAAAAGATTCAGCGCGGACCCGGCGTATTCGTCACCCCGCTACCCGATGTCACCCTCAATCCCGGCGACCGCATTACCACCACCGACACCCGCGACAACCTGCGCGAGTTCGCCCGCTTGCTCGGCGGTCGGCTGTTTTCCGGCGATGTCGAGGTCAATGACGATCATCCCCTGGGGCCGGGCGATCAGAAAATCGCCGAGGTGGCAGTGACTCCGCAGTCACGGCTGGCGGGCACACGCATCGGTGATGCCCGCCTGCTGTCGCGCTACGGGCTGCGCCTTCTCGCCCTGCATCGCTTCAACCGCGAAGAGCAGACCCGCTCGACCGGCCTGGACAATACCGTGCTGCGCTCGGGTGACGTGCTGTTGGTCCAGTCATCCAGCTCAGGCCTCAACAAGGTCAAGAAGGGCGGTGACTTGCTGGTGCTCGACGGCTCGATCAGTCTGCCCAAGACTTCCAAGGCGCCGCTGGCTTTGGCAATCATGGTCGGCGTCGTGCTGGTGACCGCTCTGGACTGGCTGCCGATTGTCATCAGCGCGGTCTGCGGCGTGCTGTTGATGCTGCTCACCCGCTGCCTGAACTGGAAGGAAGCCATGAGCGCCCTGTCCGTCCAGCTTGTGATGGTGATCGTCACCTCGCTGGCTCTGGGTGTTGCCCTGATGCGCACCGGCGGTGCAGACTGGCTGGCTCAGGCCATCCTGGCGGCCAGTTTCGGCATCCCGTCCTGGGCAATTCTGGCCCTGTTGATGCTGGCTATCGCGGCCTTGACCAACGTGGTGTCGAATAATGCCACGGCGGTCATTGGGACGCCGATCGCGATCAGCCTGGCCCAGCAGCTCATGTTGCCGGCCGAGCCCTTCGTGCTCGCCGTTCTATTCGGCTCCAATCTGTGTTTTGCCACGCCCCTGGCTCACCAGAGCAACCTGCTGGTCATGAATGCCGGTGGCTACAAGTTCAATGATTTCGTGCGTGTCGGCCTGCCGCTGCTGCTGCTGTTGTGGGTCATTCTGACTTTGACACTGAGCCATGCCTATCAGATTTAGCGCTTTGCTCGCTGGCCTGGCACTGCTGATTACCGGCCCGGCACTGGCCGAAGCGCCGCTCAAGGTCATCAGCCTGGCGCCCCATCTGACCGAGCTGGCGTATACGGCCGGCAGCGGTGAAACTTTGGTTGGCGTGGTCGAATGGAGCCATTGGCCACCCCAGGCCCGAGACCTGCCGCGCATTGGCAACGCCTATCGCTTTGATCTTGAGGTCATTTTAGGACTTGATCCGGATCTGGCCCTGTTCTGGCAAAGCGGCACGCCCGAAGCGCTGGCCGACCGCCTGGAGGCATTGGGCATCGAGGTGCTGCGAATTGAAACGCAAAGCCTGGAACAGATCGGCCTGGCGCTGGAACAGATCGGTCGACGTCTGGGCTCACCGGAATCAGCCAACGCTGCGGCCGACACCTATCGCGAACGGCTGGCGGCCATTCGCTCAAAGCGTACGGATGCGGTCGACATCAGCATCTTCTACCAGGTCGCCGCCAGCCCGCTCTACACCCTCGGTGGACGCCACGTCATCACCGAAGTGTTTGCCGCCTGCGGCGCGCGCAATCTGTTTGGTGATCTGAATACCGAGGCGGCCGCCATCGACCGGGAAGCGGTCATCGTCGGTCAGCCCGACCTGATTCTGGTTGCCAACGACCAGGCCGGGGAAGACCCGCTCGCGGTCTGGCGTTCAACGCAGATGGTCCGACTGGGTCAGACCCGGGTCGAAAGCGTCGATCCGGTGCTCCTGATTCAGCCCACGCCGCGCATTGTCGAGGGCATCGAACGTGTGTGCGCACTGGTTGACGAGGTGGCCACCGTCAAGGCACCAAAGGCCAGAACAGGGGAATGACGATCACTGCAGTGATCCACATCAGAATATTCATCGGCATGCCGATGCGGACAAAGTCCATGAACCGATAGCCGCAAGCCTGGTAGACCAGCATATTGGTCTGATAACCAATTGGCGTGGCAAAGCTGGCGCTGCCGGCAAACATGACCGCCACCACGAACGGTCGCGGGTCATAACCCAGCGACAGCGCCAGCCCAAAGGCGATGGGGGTCAGCAAAACGACGGTGGCGTTGTTGCTCATGGCTTCGGTCAGTATGGAGGTGATCAGATAGATCAGGGCCAGCATGCCCAACGGCCCAAGCGGCTCGCCCATAGCGGCGATGCGGCTGGATACCAGAGCTGCCGCACCGCTGGACTGCATCGCACCGCCAATCGCCAGCATGCCGAAAATCAAAATCATCAGCGACCAGTCGACCGAGCGATAGGCTTCGCGCGAGTTCAGACAGCCGGTTGCGATGACAACAACGCAGGCAATAATGGCCAGAATGACGATGGGCATGACATTGAACGCTGCCAACAGCATGACCAGGGCCATTGCGCCGACCGCGATCCAGGCCTTGTTGCGCCGAAAGGCCTGAATGCTTGGCAGGCTCAGGCCGGTAAACTCGCGCGCCCGATAACCGCGTTCAATCCCGCGCGCCAGGCCGCCAAGCAGCAGGGTGTCTCCGGCCTGCAGGTGGAGGGTGCCAAAGCGGCCAGCCTTGATCTTGCGCGGTCGGTGAATGGCGACGACTTCGACCCCGAGGCGCTCTCTGAGGCCAAGTTCGTCAATGGCCTGATTCAGCAGCGAAGAATCCGAACCGATGATGACCTCGACCATTTCGAGATTTTCCTCGTCGCCCCCGGCAATTGCAGGCTGACGATCGCGAGTGTTGAGCTCCTTCATCTGCGACAGGCTGGCCAGCTCATCGAGCGTGGTTTCGAGCACGATGCGATCGCCGGGCCGCAGTATCAATTTATCCGGCGCCTCCCGGAGCGGGAAATCGTTGCGATTGACGGCAACGACGGTGTTCTTGCGGGTCCGGATCAGGCGCGTGCTGGCCAGGGTGCGGCCGTCGTAGTCGGAATCCTCCGTCACGATCAATTCAGCAACAAAGCGGCGCTCGCGCAGGGTTTCACGCAGCCGGCCCTTGTCATCACCGAGCTTGGGCAACAGCCATCTGCCGGCGGTCAGCATATAGCTCATGCCGACCAGCGCCATGATCGCGCCAGCACCGGTGATCTCGAAAATACCGAAGCGCTCCATGCCGAGATCCTGACTGACCCCGTCGACGAGCAGGTTGGTCGAGGTGCCGATCAGGGTACAGGTGCCACCCAGGATTGCCCCATAGGACACGGGAATCAAAAGCTGGCTGGCGAACAGACCGTTGGCCCGGCTGATGGCAAGCACGATCGGAATCATGATCACGACCACCGGCGTGTTATTGATGAACGCACTCAAGGCCATGACCGTCACCATGGTCACCACCATGGTGCGCAGCCAGCTCGTGCCGCTCAGGCGCGCGACCAGCCGACCCATTTCGTCGATCACCCCGGTGCGCTCAAGCGCAGCCGAAAGAATGAACATCCCGGCGACGGTGATCGGCGCCGGGTTGGAAAAGGCGGAGAGAAACTCGTTGGGCTCGAGAACACCGGTCAGCAGCAGGGCAGAAACGCCGAGCATGGCGGTGATATCCGGCGTGAAGCGCTCGCGGATGAAGCTGATAAACACCAGTATCAGCACGGCCAGCACCACCAGCACTTCAACAGTCATCGCCGGTCTCCGTCGATCGTCCGTTCACAATACAGGTTGATACTAGACATCGGAAGGCTCGCTGGCGGGTCCACCAGGACCCGCCAGCGGTTTCAGTGCGATCAGGCAGGCGGCTTGTGCTCGCGCCAACCGAGCAGCACGCGGGCCAGGGCCGGCAGCACGACCATCGCGCCGACCATGTTGAAGAGGAACATGAAGCCGAGCAGTACCCCCATATCGGCCTGGAACTTCAGATCGGAAAACAGCCAGGTACCAACACCCACCGACAGGGTGACCGCGGTAAAGAACACCGCGCGGCCAGTCAGTCGCAGCGTGCGGGAATAGGCCTCGTCCAGCGAAACACCCTCTTTCAGAAAACTTTGCATGCGGCTGAAGATATAGATGCCGTAGTCGACACCAATGCCAACACCTAGAGCAACAACCGGCAACGTATTGACCTTCAGGCCGATATTCATATAGGCCATCAGCGCATAGGCGAGATAACTGACCAGCACCAAAGGCAGCACAATGCACAGGGTTCCGAGCATGGTGCGGAAGGTGATCAGGCACAGCAGAATGATGGCGGCATAGACATAGATCAGGATCGGTGTCTGGGCCTTGGCCACTTCATAATTGGTTGCTGCCATGACGCCGACGTTGCCGGTCGCCAGGCGGAAGACCAGCGGCGGATGCTCACCGTCTTCCGACCAATGGCCGTGGACTGCCGCACGCGCCGGCTCGAAGCCCAGCTGTTCGACCTGAATCTCGTCCTGCAGCTCGTGTACTCTAGCGACCACCCGGTTGATGGTTTCGGCGCGATGATCCTCAGTAAACACCATGATCGGCATGGCTGAGCAGTCGCTGTTGAGCAGGCCGCTGTCGGTTTCAATGTTCTGCAGGCTCTGGCGAAGCACGAAGTTGTTGCGCGGCAGCACCTGCCAACGCAGATTGCCCTCGTTCCAGCCAGCGGTTACCAGCTTGGCCGCCATGGGCAGGGTAATGACCTGCTGAACACCTTCAACATTGCGCAAGTGCCAGGCAAAACGGTCGATGGCGTCCATGACCTCGTATGACTCGGTGCAGGCACCGGACTCGGTCTGGGCGATGACGTTGATGACATCGGAACCCAGCGAGAAGCGCTCGGAGATCAGGCGCGCGTCCTGGTTGTAGCGGGCCTCTGTCCGAAGTTCGGGCACGCCAGCTTCCGAATCACCAATCTGCATGTCCTGTGATTTAATCAGTGCGAAAGCAAACAAAACCACGCACACGGCGATCGTGCCAACGGCAACTCCGCGACCCGTGAAGCGGGCGATCAGATTCCAGGCCGGGCTGGGCTTCTGACTGTTGGCATACGCCTTCTGGCGCTTTTGTTCCTCATTGCGCAAGCGCACATAGGACAGCAGAATCGGCAGCAGTACCAGGTTGGTGAAGATGATGACGGCCACACCGATGCTGGCGGTGATGGCCAGCTCCCGGATGATCTGGATATTGATCAGCCAGATGGTCAGGAAACCGATCGTGTCGCTGATCAGGGCAATGGTCCCCGGCGCCAGCAGTCGAGTGAAAGACATCTTGGCCGCTTCCAGGCTCGACACCGGATTGACCTGGTCGAGGGCGATGCCGTTCTGGGCCAGGGTCACCGGCGAGTGGCCGCCGAACATTTTCTCGGCACTCCAGCCGCTGATCATTTGCACGCCGTGGCTTACGCCGATGGCAAACACCAGAAACGGCGTCAGAATGTTCATCGGGTCAATGCCGAAGCCCATCAGACTGAGCAGCCCAAGCTGCCAGACCACCGCCACGACCGAGCAAACCAGCGGCAGTACCGTCAACCAGACCGACTTTGAATACAGCAGCAGCAGCAGGGCGGTAATCAAAAAGGCCAGGCCAAAGTACATGATCACGCCGCGCGCACCATCGGCTACGTCACCGACGATTTTGGCAAAGCCAATAATATGCACGCTGTGCTGCTCGTTTTCGAACTCGGCGCGAATTTCTTCCAGGCGTCTGGCAACGTCCTGATAATCCAGCAGTTCGCCGGTCGATGGACTCTCTTCGAGCAGATTGGCCCAGACCATGGCACCGGAGAAATCCTCGGCAACCAGACGCCCGACTTCGCCGGACTTGATGATGTTTGAACGCACCGTTTCAAACATCGCCGGTGACGGCGTGAAATCAGCCGGAATGACATTGCCGCCGGCAAAGCCGTCTTCAACGACCTCGACAAAGCGGACGTTGGGCGTAAAGATCGACCGCACGCTGGCCCGATCAACGCCGGGGACGAAAAACACCCGGTTGCTGATTTCCTCGAAGGCTTCGAAGTAGTCCGGCGTAAACATCTCGCCGTCGTTGGCCATCAGCGCGACCATGATGCGGTTTGCGCCGCCAAACTCGCGCTCGTAGTCGAGGAAGGTCTGCATGTACTCGTGTTCAAGCGGAAGCTGCTTCTTGAACCCGGCATCAATCTGTAGCTGTGCGCCGTAGTACATCATGACCGCGGTGCCGATCAAAAACAGTACCAGGATGAAAGAACGCATGCCGAACATCAGGTCGGCGATTCGGCGGGTCATTGAAGGTGCCTCAGTCATGGCTCAGTCCATCCTCTCCGGCCAGAATCATCCCGCCATCGGCCGTAAACAGAACGGCGGCATAATCGCTGCCCAGTCGATCCTGGCTCACCCGGAAACTGCCGGACCGGGGTCGGTAGCTGAGGATCGTTGCCCCGGCACCGACCATCACCAAATTCCCATCCGGGTCGACGGTGCCGCCCATCAAACTGGCCTGAACGCCCGAGTCAAGCAGTTCCCAGGAGCTGCCGAAGTCGCTGGTGAGCTGGACATGGCCGCGCAGGCCAAAGGCCAGAATATCGTTGCCGCTGGCGAGCAGGCCGAACATTGATCCGGGATAGGGCATGCGGATACTTTCCCAGGTCTGGCCACCATCTCCGCTGCGAAATCCATAGCCGCGTTCAGCGGCGATCAGCAGTTGTTCGTCATCCACGGCCAGGATGGCATTGAGGTGACATTCCAGGAACTCATAGCAGCCGCGGTCAAAGTCTTCGGATGCATCATAGAACTCATTTTCGACATCGGCCGGGCCGGGCCCCTCATCTTCGGCTTCCGTTAGCTGGTAAGCGGCTTCGGCAGCTTCGCCCCAGTCGATGGCCTCGGACACTACCGCATCGGCCAGCTCCAGGGTCTGCCAGCTGTTGCCGCCGTCGTCGGTGTGCATGATCAGACCGTAGGCGCCGGTTGCCAAGCCTCGCCGAGCATCAAAAAAGTGGACATCCAGCAGCGGTCGTTCCCATTCCGGCTCGAAGGACTGCAGCGACCAGGTCTGGCCCATATCCGCGCTGAAAATGATGGTGGTGTCATGGCCAACCGCCCACAGCCCGCCGGCGGCGAAGGCAACCCGGGTGAGGGTGGAACGCACGGGCACGCTTTCGGCCTGTTGCCAACGGTGACCATCGTCGGACATCAGGACATGGCCGCGTGCGCCAACGGCAATGTAGCGCTCACCGGCCTGGATTACGTCGAGAATGAGGGATTCGTCGGCAAGCGGCGCGCGCTCGGCCGGCTCGGCCTCGATTTCAGCCTGGGACAGTGCTGCACCAACTGCCAGCAGCATGGCCAGTGGCAGCCACTTGATTTGACTCATTTCATTCAGCTCCGAAGCGTTCCGGCCGGCGTGCGGCCGGATCTTTGGATTCAGGACGCCGTGTCTATCGCCGACCGCGCGTTCTCAGCGCCTGCGGGGTATAGGCACTCGGACTGAGCTCGATGTTGAAGCTCGGCACCGGATCCTGGTTGTCCAGACCGGTCGCCGCATAGCGCCCGGACTGCAGATCCATATGCGTCTCGATGGAAGACCAGTAGGTCGGCAGATCGTAATAGTTGAGCGTATGGGCTTCCGATGCACGCCACAGTTCACCGCGCTGATCGTAGTTGTCAATCAGCGCGATCTGGTAGCTGTCTTCATCGAGATAAAAGGTACGCCGGGGATGAATATGCCGCGTACCGGGCTTCAGGGTGGCATCGATGACCCAGACGCGATGCAGTTCGTAGCGCATGTGCTCCGGATTGAGATGGCCCGGCCGGACCAGATCGTCGGCGGTCAGACTGTCGCTGTGGGCATCATAGGAGTTGTAGGGAATGTACATTTCACGCTTGCCGACAATCGTCCAATCATAGCGATCCATTGCACCATTGAACATGTCAGTCATGTCATTGGTGCGCAGCCCGTCCGAGGCCGTGCCAGGATTGTCATAGGCGACATTGGGCGCGCGCCGAACCCGGCGCTGGCCGGGGTTGTAGATCCAGGCCTGACGGGGCTGCTCAAGCTGATTGAGGGTTTCGTGAACCAGCAGGATATTGCCGGCCAGGCGTGCCGGGGATTCAACTTCCTGGAAAAAATACAGCAGGATATTGTTGGTTTCCTCGATCGTCATCCCTTCCTTGTAGTACAGCCCAAGCAATTCCTCGCGCAGGCGGATGAGCTGGTAGGAGCCCGAGGCCGTGGGCACGACCTGGTTGTTGTAGCGCGCACCGCCAATGCCCTTGTACTTGAGCTTGTGATTCCACATCAGCTCGTAGGCATTCTGCGGCAGCGGGAAGGGGAAGCCCTCGGCGACGTCAGCCACGCCTTCGCCGTCGGCAATCAGGCGCCCCGTTTCGGCGTTCTCCAGGGTTTTCTGATAGATGCGCTCGGGGAAGGAGGCCGAGCGACGGGTCGGATAGACGGTCATGAAATAGCTTTCCGGATAGCGCTCGAAGACCGCAATCTGGCCTACCGACAGGCGATCGGCATAGTCCTGGTAGTTGGCGCCGGTAATCGTGAACAGCGGCGCATCGCCCGAGTACGGGTTGGGGTGACGATCACCCGGCTGGTAGCCGGCCGGCCAGTCGGTCTGGGTCAGACCACCGTCCCAGGCCGGGATGGTGCCTTCGGCATTACCGGCCCGGATCGAACCCATCGGAGTGAGATCCTGGCCAAGGCGAGCAATGTTTTCTGCCGTACGGGGAATGATGGCCGGCAAATCCTCAACCGCGACCGGCTGGGGTGTTGCGACAGGCTCGGCGGGCGCGGCAGGAGCTTCAGCTTCCAGACGGTCAGTTTCTGCCGCACGTGCAGCAGCCTCCAGCTCAGTTTGGGCAAGGGCATCGGCACGCGCCAGTTCCTCGGCCGCGGCACGTTCGGCGGCTTCAATTTCTGCTTGCGCCTGTGCTTCGGCAAGCGCCTGGGCTTCGGCGGCGGCACCTTCAGCCGTCTCACGTTCGGCACGGGCGAGTGCTTCGGTGCGGGCCAGCTCGTCCGCCGCGGCACGCTGCGCTGCCTCAAGCTCGGCCTGGGCCTGAGCTTCGGCAACTGCGGCTTCGGTAGCCGCCTGCTCGGCGGCCGCTTGACGCTCGGCCTCGATCCGGGCAGCCTCGTCAGCGGCCTCGGATTCAAAGCGATCGCGCATCGAACCCGGCTCGTCCTCCTGTGCGACCGTTACGGCCTCAACTTCTACCTCAGCTACTTCAGCCGCAGGCCGCGGCTCCTGATCAACCGGCGCCGTGGCACAGGATGCCAACAGGAGCGCCAGAACCAGCGCCGTTGCCGGCGCCATGCCATTTGTGATTGTCTTGATCATGGAAACCTCGCGTGCTCGATGTGAATCGTCTCCACGGCTGAAGGCCAAGCCCAATTGGTCAATCCTGCCTAGCGTCGCCCGCGAATCCTGAGTGCCTGCGGCGTGTAGTCGCTGGGCTGCAGTTCCAGATTAAATACCGTCGGCGCTTCCTGATTGCTCACGCCGTTGACGATATAGCGGCCGGACTGCAGATCCAGAGTCGACTCCATGGCTGCCTGAACGAGCGGCTGATCGTAATAGTTGATCACATGTGCCTCGGAGACCCGCCACAGATTGCCGCGCTGATCATAGTGTTCAATCATCATGATCTGGTAGCTGTCTTCGTCCAGGTAGAAAGTGCGCCGCGGATGCAGATGGCGCGTGCCGTCTCGCAGCGTGGCTTCAACCACCCAGACTCGGTGCAACTCGTAGCGCAAGTGTTCTGGATTGAGGTGGCCCGGGTGGACCAGGTCATCGGCCGTGAGCTCATTGCTCTGAGCCCGGTAAGCGTTGTAGGGAATATACATCTCGCGCTTGCCGACCAGCTCCCAGTCATAGCGGTCCAGCGCGCCGTTGAACATGTCGGTCATGTCACTGGTGCGCTGGCCGTCAGACGCGGTGCCCGGATTGTCATAGGCCACATTGGGTGCGCGCCGCACGCGCCGCTGACCAGGGTTGTAAACCCAGGCCTGGCGGGGTTTCTCAATCTGGTTGAGCGACTCATGGACGAGCAGAATATTTCCGGCCAGTCGAGCCGGTGATTCCACTTCCTGGAAGAAATACGCCAGAACGTTATCGACGCCGTCGATGGTCATGCCTTGCTTGAAATACAGCCCGAGGATCTCTTCGCGCATCCTGATCAGGGTGTAATTCCCGCTCGCCGTCGGCACCACCTGGTTCCAGTAACGGACGGTGCCGGCGGTCTTGTACTTGAGCTTGTGATTCCAGATCAGCTCGGCAGCATTCTGCGGAATCGGGAAAGGCGTTCCTTCGGCCACGTCAGCCACGCCTTCGCCACCGGCAATCAACTGGCCGGTGTCGGCATTCTGGCGGGTCATTTCATAAATGCGCTCCGGGAAGGAGGCGCTGCGCCGGGTGGGATAGACGTTCATGAAGAACGACTCGGGATAGCGCTCGAATATCGCCCGCTGACCCACCGACAGATACTCGCTGTGGTCCTCAATATTCTCGGCACTGATGCGCAAGCGCACCTCATCGTCGGCAAACGGATCGAGGTAATACCCTCCCGGCTCATAGCCTTCGGGCCAGTCGGCTTCGGTCAAACCGCCGTCCCAGGCCGGGATAGTGCCATCGGCATTGCCGGCCTTGGGTGCGCCCATCGGCGTCAGGTCGGCACCGAGCCGGGCAATATTTTCGGGCGTGCGCGGGATGACGCCGGCGATGGCGTCGGCTGAGTCTGCGCTCGAGCGATTCTGGTCGGCCTGCTCTTCCTGCTGCGCTACAGCGCTGCCGGAAAAGGCAAAGACGCCGAACAGCAGCAGGGCTGGAATAGTCTTGTGCATTGCCTTGATCTCTCCAGTTGAAGTCATGTCAGAACGAGTAGCTTACCGATGCCGCGATGAAGTCCCGGTCACTGAGCAGATTGTTCAGACCTCCGCCAAAAAAGTTGGTGTAGGACAGATCGGCGTTCCAGGTCGACAGATAACTGAAGCCCAGACCCACGGTGACCTGTTTGCGGTCTTCAATGAAGTTGCCGCCGGGGCCGGGTGATACGCCATTGACATCGTGGTTGAACGCCAGACGCGGGGTCAGGTTCCACGGGGTGCCGAAGATGTTGTTGTAGGTCGGCGCGACCAGCAAGCGGTAGCCCCAGCTGAAATCGGTAACGTAGCCGCTGGTCGTGGTGATCGGACTGCGGGAATTACCGCCGGTCTGCTGTGAGGGTCCACCAAAGGTATCGGTGCCCGGCCCTTCGAAACGCAGCTCGCTGGCCGGCGGCAGATCCCAGACGTGGGTGGCACCGAACTCGGCAACCACGGCCACCTGATTGGCGCGCAGGAGGTTGCCCGGCCCAAACAGCTTGGTCAGGGTGAACTGGGCCTGCGAGACCTCGCGCCGCTCATAGCCGCGGATGTACTCGCCGGGCCCATAATCGCCAAGCTGGCTGATGAAGCGATCGTAGGGATCGGGCAGCAGGACATTGAGCGGCGACAGGCCGGCATACAGCAGCTCGACATCGTCGATCTGGATCGGCACATTGTCGCGGTAGCTGATTTCACCACCCAGCGACCAGCCGCCGATCGTGGTATTGAAGCTCGCACCCCAAAGGTTGATGTCTTCCGGATACTCAACGATGACCGCACCCGAAGATGGCTCAGAACTGGTCACGGCACGACCCGACAACAGCGGCAGGCGGCTGTGATAGCGCAGGTAATACAGACCGAACTCGGTGCTGTTGAGTTGCGGCGCAAAATAGCGCAGCGCCAGACCCCACTGCCCGGAATCCGACGGCTTGTTGTCTGCCGCCCGCGGGAAGGAGGCGCCGCAGCCGGCGGCGACCAGCTCCGGCGGAAGGTTCTGGTCGCTGGCGCCAAAATTGCCGTTGGTGCACACCATGTCGTACAGATCCGGGTTGCGCACCGGCTGTGGCACCAGACCGAAGTTGAGCATCGCGTAGCGGCCGCCAGCGGTGGCAAAGTCGTTGGTCGCAAAGTAGGTCCCCGACGGTTCGGCTTCAACCTCGTCCCACTCAAACAGCACCAGCCCTTCGATACCCAGGTTGGGTGTCAGATCCATGCTTCCCCAGAGCATGTTCTGGGGCAGGAAGGCGTCACGCAGCTCGGCACCGGCGGTGCGCAAGGCGGTCACATCCACCGGGTTGATGGTATTGATGCCACCGGCAAGAAAGGTGCTCTCACCCCAGCTCACCACCTGGCGGCCCAGGCGCAGCGACAGCAGTCGATCGCCGACGTCGAAATCACCGTAGACGTAGGCGTCGAGCAGGCGCGCACGCTCTCCGGCCAGGTCCCTGGCACCGCGGGACAACTCGTCCATGTCATTCAGGGTGAAGTCGTAGAAGTAGTTGCCGCGAATGAAGGCCCCGTAGCGGTCATAGTTGATCGACAGCTCACTGGTGATGCGGGCCTGGTTGAAAATCGGATCCCACTGATCGAAGTTCAGGTTGCCATCGTCAGAGTTGGCAGAAAAACGGCCGGTAGCGGCGATCTGCTCCTGCAGTGAGCGTTGGCTGATCAAAGGATCGAAATGGGCCTTGGCAACCAGATCGTTATCCCTGTTGGCTGCGCGCAGACCGATCCCGTAGCTGACCGTGGTATCGAGATTGATCGATACATTCTCGGTACTCAGATCCAGAGCCTGCACCTGGGGGGCGGCAAGCACCAGGCCGATGGCCGCGGCGAGAATTCCGGGGCGCAGGCCGAGGCCGTGCCGACCGGTGTGAAATGCTTGGCGTTTCATGTTCGAATTCTCCCTGTCAGTCGGTCTGGATGAGTGACGGATCGCCGATAACGACCATTGCGCCACCGGAAGCGATCATGCTGGCCGCCTGGCCCTGCATTTCCGCGGTGACGGCCGGTCCGGCACTCGGGTCAAGCAAAGATCCGTGACTACCCTGAAGCATGCGCACGGCGCCGCGGATGCCCATCGGATCCTGGGTGGTCTCGGTAATCGAACTCAAACCCATGATGCGAATCAGTGGTTCGGTTCCGGAAAGCGGCGCGCCGGCCACGCTGTTCGGAACGACCGCGTCACCGGCGACCTGCTGCAGCAGGATGCTGTTGCCGGCGCTGGCCAGCCCACCCCAGTTGATCGGGTCGGCCGGATCAATCACCGTCTGTGCGACCAGCAGAAACTGGAAGTAGTCGGGCGAATACGGCTCGACTCCAGAGGCTTGCAGACCGGCGCGAATTACCGGCCCGAAGCTATCAGAGCCGGCCAGGAGGTTGGCAATTCCACCGCCGGGCACCGACAGAACGCCGTTACCCACCGTCGGTTCGACGGCCAAAAATGCGGTACCAACCATTGCGCCCAGCGACAGGCCAAGGAAGTTGATGTTGGAGCCGTCAAGATCCGCAACGCCGTCCCCGTCAATGTCCATCAGCGGAATATTGAGGGCCAGCGTCGACAGGTCGATCTGGGCCTGGCGCAGATTGTCGCGCGAGGTCAGCAGGCTTTGCAGATTGATGAACCAGGCACCCGAACCGTCGATCACGCCATCCGGGCCTGGCGCCGAAGTTTCATTGCTCTGCAGGTCAAGATCAAATGTCCGCTCGTTGGCCAGCGGGCCAAACGGGGTATTGCCAACGTACAGCGGGCTGGTGATATCGACAATGCCGTGCAGCGGCATATCCATGGCCACTGCGGCAAAGCCCTGCGATGCCAGGGTGTCAGCGATTGCCAGGACCTGCGAGCGATTGCCGGTAATGCCGTGCTGGAAAATCACCACCGGCCAGCCGGAGGCCGGGCGGGTCTGTCCCGAATTCTCATTGGGCACAGTCATCAGCAGGGGCACCACCTGACGATCGGTTTCGACCGGGATCGGATTGGCCACGGTGATGTGGGTGGAAGTCGGATCAAGGCCGAACTGATCGAACGGCGGCATGTAATTGCCCGGTGCCGCACGCCAGAAATCGGTCAGCGGCGCGGTTGGGTTGCTGCTGGTCGGCACGCCCAGGAAGTACGGCAGCTCGACCACTCCCATGTAAAGATCGGCAATGCCTGGCGACGCCCCCGGCGGCAGTACGTCGGCCGTGCTCAAACAGGCTCCCGGAGCCAGGCAAGCCTGGGCCACCTGGCTGCTGGTCGGGCCGATCAGTGAGCGCAGCACGTTGAGCACCGGCGTGATCGACTGGCGGCTGGTGTTGCGCGGGATCAGCACGCCG
>CALEIM010000074.1 GCA_937876395.1 uncultured Wenzhouxiangella sp.
CATGATCCCGAAATCCAGGGCGATGAAGCGCGGGTTGTCGCGGCGCTCGGGCTGATCGCCGCCATCCCGATCATCACGCGCTTCTCGCCCATTCCAGGCACCAGTGAGCACCTGGCGCTGTTGCTGCGCTGGCTGCGAAGGCCGCAGGTGGTCGCCAGCTTCTCTGCGCTTTTGCTGCTGGCGCTCTGGCCGTTGAAGCTTGCGGCGGAACTGTTGCTGTGGTTCCAGCCGGTCTCATGGCAGGCGTGGCGCGAGCTTCTGGTTGTCCTGCCTTCGCTCGACCGGCCGATCCTGACCTATCTGGCGGTCCTGGTACTGCTCGCCATGGCGGCCTTGCTGGTGCTGTGGCGAGCCGCTGCCCACGCCGTACCGTCGGTGTCGCGCAGCCGCCGTCTGGTTGCCGTGCTCGGCGTGGCGCTGCTCAACGTGCGCGAGCAGCACAGCCTGCTGGAATCGGCGCTGTACGGTTTTGGCGCGGCAGCCGGTTTCTCCCTGGTGCTGATCATGTTCGCCGCGGCACGTGAAAAGATTGCCATGGCCGACGTGCCGGCCAGTTTCCAGGGTGCGCCGATCGGCTTGATCAGCGCGGGGCTGATGGCCCTGGCCTTTATGGGCTTCGCTGGATTTGCGCGGCTGTAGAAAATTCGGGCCTGCTAAACTATCGATCAATCCATACAAAGCCTGCGGCTGAGATACCCCATGAAATCGATCCTGATCCTGCTGCTCACCGTGGCAGTTGCTGGTTGCAATTTCACCTTTAACGGCACGCCCAAAACCGGCGCCGCTGCCACGGAAAATGCGGTGGCTGAGGCCCAGGCCAAGCCGGCCATGCCGGTCGAAAGCGTGAACCACCAGCCGGCTGAGACGGCCGAGCGTCAGGCCCCGCACCTGACGACTGCCTTCGAAGGCCAGACCCGTGCACCGCGGCCGGCCGAATCGGCGCCCTGGTCGCTGGAAACCGTGGCCGTAGGGCTGGAACACCCTTGGGCAATCGAATTTTTGCCCGACGGCTCGATGCTGGTCAGCGAACGGCCGGGCCGCCTGCGCCACGTCAGCGCCGACGGCGAGCTGTCCGCGCCGATTGACGGCCTGCCGACAATCGACGCGCGCAGCCAGGGCGGCCTGCTCGATGTGGTAATTGGCCCAGATTTTGCCGATACCCGACTGATTTATTTCACTTTTTCCGAGCCGGAAGAGGAGGACCGCAACACCACGGCCGTGGCCCGCGCACGCCTGAGCGAAAACCGGGATCGCCTGGACGATGTCGAGGTCATTTTTCGACAGTATCCGCCCCTGCCCTCAACCGGCCACTTCGGCTCTCGCATCGTGTTTGAAAACGATTCGACCCTGTGGGTTGCCCTGGGCGATCGTCAGGGACACCCACACCGCCAGCTGGCCCAGGATCCAACCAACCTGATCGGAGCCGTTGCGCGCATTCATGTCGACGGCTCGATTCCGACCGACAACCCCTTTGTCGACCATGAAGAAAATGCTCCCGAGCTGTGGTCCTGGGGTCATCGCAACATTCAGGCGGCCGCTCTTGATCCGCACAGCGGCGCGCTGTGGACCATCGAACACGGCCCGCGCGGCGGCGATGAGCTGAACCTGACCGAGGCCGGCAAAAACTATGGCTGGCCAACGATTTCCTACGGCATCGAGTACCGGGGCGGCGACGTTTATGAAGCGCGCACTGCCGCCGAAGGCATGCAACAGCCGGTCTACTTCTGGGATCCGGTGATTGCCCCGTCGGGCATGCTGATCTACAGCGGCGAGGCCTTTCCTGCCTGGCAAAACAATCTGTTTGTCGGCGGTCTGCTGACCGAGCGCGTCTCACGGCTGGTGATGGACGACGACCGGGTGATTGCCGAGGAGTGGCTGCCCATCGGCCAGCGCGTGCGTGATCTGGCCCAGGGGCCGGATGGAGCCATCTATGTGATCACCGACGAAGGTGATGGTCAAGTGCTGCGCATCGTTCCCGACGAGGGCTGAAACACGTTCGTCGGGCCATGCAGCGCATGGCCCGACGGGAAGTTCTGATTTTCTGTTGCCGGCTCAGTCAGGCCGCTCATCCTGCTCGGTTCCGGGCTCATGCTCGGGCGGTGAGTAGGTGGTAAACAGCCTGAGCATGCCCTGCCCGGTGTTGCGAAAGTTATGCCAGGCGCCGGACGGCACGATGGCAACGTCGCCGTCCCTGACCGCTTGCACGCTCTCGCCGATTTTGGCCTCGCCCTGGCCTTCCACGAAATACAGCAGCTGATCGTGGCCTTCATGTACCTCGCCACCGATTTCACCGCCCTCGGGGATGGCCATCAGCACGAGCTGGCAGTAATCGCCGGTCCAGATGACCTTGCGGAATGCATCATTTTCACGCGCCATTTGCACGATCGGAAGACTGATCTTGCCAGAATTACTCATGACTCTCGAAGCTCCTTATGATGATCCTTTCATTGGCATTATGGCATAGGGACACCAGTTTACGCATGAATCTCGGCCATGCTCGGCGTAAAGCAAGACCCGCTCCCACCGTGACGCCGGCAGCCTCAGCCACTATCATGAGCGGATGTTCCCGGCCGTTATTACACTGACCCTGCTGGCCCTGCTGATTGGCCTGACTTTGCTGTATTTGGGCCAGCGCCTGGCCGCCGATGAAAACAGTCTGGTCGAGCAGGTCAACGAGCTGTTGCCGCAGACACAGTGTGCCCAGTGCGGCTTTCCCGGCTGTCGGCCCTACGCCCAGGCGATCGTGGATGGTGAAGCGCCAATCAACCAGTGTCCGCCGGGTGGAGACGGACTTGTAAAACAGCTCTTGGAGCTGCTGGACACCCCGCCTCTTGATCTGGACCCGGCGCGCGGCACACACAAACCGCCCATGCGCGCGCTGATCGACGAGGACCGCTGCATCGGCTGCACCCTGTGCATTCGGGCCTGCCCGGTCGATGCGATTGTTGGCGCCCAGAGGCAGATGCACACCGTGATTGCCGATGAATGCACCGGCTGCGAGCTGTGCATCGAGCCCTGCCCGGTTGATTGCATCAGCATGCTGGAAATCGAACGCCCCAAGCGCTGGCCCGCGCCGGCGTCCGCGACGACCACGGCCCGAACACCCGTCAGCCAGCATGGCTGAGCACTTGTTCGACGACCACGATCATCGCTTTCACGGCGGGCTGAAACTTGCCCATCACAAGCAGCCGTCCTGCCATCGGCCAATCAGCCGTCCTGATCTACCCGCCCGGCTGGAAATTCGCATTGATCGGCGTCGCAATGCGGCGAGCCGCATCTGCGTTGAGGTCGGCCAGCGCCTGCTCGGCGGGGAGGCGCTGAGCAAGGCCGGCGATGATTTTAGCGTTCCCGATCACGCGCCGACCTCCGGCCACGTTGAGGCCATTGTAGAAACTCCAGCCGTTTTCCCACCCGGCAGCACGCTGCCGACCGTCGTGCTGGTGCCCGACGGGCAAGATGAATGGATCGCGCCGCAACCCCTGCCCGACTGGCCACACTGCCCGGCTAATGAGTTGGTCAATCACCTTCACGTGCAGGGTCTGGCTGGACTTGGTGGAGCAATGTTTCCGACCGCCGCCAAGCTGCGCGGCCCCTGGCCAGCCGTTGAAACCCTGATCCTCAACGGTGTCGAGTGCGAGCCCTGGATCGCATGTGACGAAATGCTGATGCGCGAACGTCCCGAAGCCGTGATTCAGGGTGGCCTGATCCTCGCCCGGGCCGCCGGGGCCAAAAACATCGTGATTGCCATCGAAGATCGCATGGCCACCGTCGGCGACCGTCTGCGAAATGCCGTAAAAACTGTCGCCCCGGACGCCCGGATTGCGCTGCGCCGCGTCGCCCAGCTATTTCCTCAGGGCGGCGAGCGTCAGCTCATCCAGACCCTGACCGGCCGCGAAGTGCCTCACCAGGGGCTGCCGCAGGATCTTGGCGTGCTCGTCCACAGCGTTGCCACAGCGGCTGCCGCCTGTGACGCGGTGATTGCCGGCCGTCCGCTGGTCGAGCGCGTGGTCACGGTCAGCGGCCCCGGCATTGCCGAACCACGCAACCTGCTCGCGCTGCTGGGCACACCGTTGAGCCACCTGGTTGAACACGCCGGAGGCTATCAAGGATCGGTCAGTCGCCTGGTTCTTGGCGGCCCGATGTCGGGCACGGCTCTGAGCGACGATCGCCAGTCCGTCACCAAGGGCACGAACTGTATTCTGGCCCTGACCGAAGACGAAACTGCGCCAACCCAGCCGACCATGCCCTGCATCAACTGCGGCGAGTGTGTGCGCGTGTGCCCGGCGAAACTTTTGCCCCAGACCCTGTATCGCCTGATCGAGGCCGGGCGCCATGAGCGGGCCGATGAATACAATCTGTCGGCCTGCATCGAATGCGGCTGCTGTGCAGCGGTGTGCCCCAGCCATATCCCGCTGGTCGATTACTACCGCCACGGCAAGGATGAGCTGATCCGGCGCGGCATCGACCGCCGCCAGGCGGCCCTGGCGCGACGTCGCCACGAAGCACGCAGTGCCCGCCTGGAGCGCGAGCGCGAGGCGCGCCGCGACCAGCGCCTGGAGCGTGAAAAGACCTTGAAACACTCGACCGACGCGGCCAAAAACGAAATCCAGGCTGCCATCGAGCGTGCGCGGCGCAAGAAGGAAGGTCCGGAATGAAATTCGCCGTCTCCGGCGCACCGTTTCAGCCGCCGGCGACCAGCGTTGGCGGCACCATGCGCCAGGTTCTGTATGCGCTCGCGCCGGCGATCGTCGCGCACGTCTGGTTTTTCGGCTACGGCATTTTGTTCCAGATTGCCCTGGCGGCCAGTTTTGCGATGGGCTTTGAAGCGCTGCTGCTCAGGCTGCGCCAGCGTCCGCTCAAACCCTTTTTGTGCGACTACAGCGCGCTGGTCACCGGCGTGCTGTTCGCCCTGTGCATACCGCCGCTGGCGCCGTGGTGGATTGCGGCCATCGGCATGCTGTTTGCTATCGTTATCGCCAAACATTTGTATGGCGGCCTGGGCCATAACCTGTTCAATCCGGCCATGGTCGGCTTCGCTGTGGTGATTATTGCCTTTCCGCTGGAACTGAGCCAGTGGCTGCTGCCGCGTTCACTCTCACCTGGCCTGCCGGGCCTGATCGACACCGCCCACGCCATCTTCACCGGGCACATTCCAGCCGGAAGCGTTGACGCCATAACCGGGGCCACGCCGCTCGACAGCCTGCGCAGCGGCGTAGCCGACAACCTGACCATCACCGAGATTCGCCAGGCACCAATATTCGGCGACTTCGGCGGCCTGGGATGGGAGTGGATTGCCAATCTCTACGCTCTCGGTGGGCTCTACCTGATCTACCGACGGGTAATTTCCTGGCATGTGCCGGTAGCCGTGATTGCCACCACCATCGCGCTCAGCGCGCCGCTGTGGTTGTTCGGCCCCGACACCAATCCCTCGCCTTTGCAACACCTGTTTTCCGGTGCATTGATCCTGGCCGCCTTCTTCATCGCCACCGATCCGGTTTCGGGCTGCAGCACGGTGCGCGGCAAGCTGCTATTTGGTGCCGGCGTGGCCGTTTTGACCCTGCTGATCCGCCGCTGGGGCGGCTATCCGGACGGCGTGGCCTTTGCCATACTGCTGATGAACATGGCCGCGCCCTTGCTTGACCGCTTGACCGTGCCACGAACCTACGGACACTGACAGTGCCATCACTTTCCAATATCTGGCGCCCGGCGCTGATGCTCGCCGCAATTGCTCTGCTGGCGGCCGCGCTGCTGGCCGGGCTTGACCGCCTGACCCGCGACCGGATCGAAGCGCAGCGTCGCGCCCATAGTTTGCAGACAGTCTCTGCAATGCTCGAGCCCGGCGGCCATGACAACGACCTGCTCGCCGACACGACAACGCTGCCACTGGCCGGCCAGCCACAGCCGGCGACGGTCTATCGGGCGCGCCTCGGCGGCGTCGCCCAGGCAGCCGTGATCGAACTGAACACATCGACCGGCTACAGTGGCAGTATCGGCCTGTTGGTGGCCGTGGACATGGCCGGTACCGTGCTCGGCGTCCGGGTTACCGAGCATCGCGAAACACCCGGCCTGGGCGATTTGATCGAAGCCGAAAGAAGCGATTGGATCAGGCAGTTTGACGGCCGCTCACTGAACGATCCAGCGCCCGAGCGATGGACACCCGACCGGCGCGGCGGCGAGTTCGATACACTGACCGGCGCCACCATCAGCTCTGCGGCCGTCACCGGCGCCGTGCGCCAGGCACTGGAGGCATTCATGATCCATCGGGACCGTCTGTTTGACTAAAGCCCTTGTAGAGATAGAGTTGCGAAGCGTGCCACCCACAACCGTCAACCAGATCTGGCGCACCGGCCTGTGGAGCAACAATCCGGGGCTGGTGCAGCTACTTGGTCTGTGCCCGCTGCTGGCCGTTTCCAATACCGCGATCAACGGCCTGGGTCTGGGCCTGGCAACCATGCTGGTGCTGCTGGCCAGCAACGCGCTGGTCTCGCTGCTGCGGTCAAGCTGGCGGCCCGAGACGCGCATTCCGGCCTTCGTGCTGATTATTGCCACGACGGTGACCGCCATTGATCTGTCCATGCAGGCCTGGTTGTTCGATCTCAGCCGCGGTCTGGGCATTTTTGTGCCACTGATCGTCACCAACTGCGCCATTCTGGCCCGCGCCGAAGTGTTTGCTTCACGCCAGCCGGTCAGCGCCGCCTGTCACGACGCTCTGGCCCAGGGCAGCGGATTTGCCATCGTGCTGATCGTGCTGGGTGCGGGCCGCGAGGTCATCGGCCAGGGAACCTTGCTGGCCGGCGCCGCCAGCCTGTTCGGCCCGGGGGCCGCGGACTGGACGATCCAGATCCTGCCGTTTGAGCGCGGCCTGCTGCTCGCCATACTGCCGCCGGGCGCCTTTATCGGTCTCGGTCTGCTGGTGGCGCTGCGTCAATACCTGGTTCAGCGCCCCAGACCGACGGGCGTTCAGTTCGGCGTCGATGCGCCTCAGCAGGCCCAGCGGACGCCATGAACAAAGCCAATCGGGAGGCGTTTTTCGAGCGTCTGCGAGAGCTCAATCCGGAGCCGACCACCGAGCTGGAGTACCACACCGTGTTCGAGCTGCTGGTGGCCGTCATTCTGTCAGCCCAGGCCACGGATGTTGGTGTCAACAAGGCCACGCGCCGCCTGTTCCCGGTGGCCAATACGCCCGAACAAATCCTGGAACTCGGCGAGGATGGCCTGAAGGAGTACATCAAGACCATCGGGCTGTTCAATTCCAAGGCCAAAAATATCATCCAGACTTGCCGCGACCTGGTCGACAAGCACGCCAGCCAGGTGCCCGATCAGCGCGCCGAGCTCGAAGCCTTGGCCGGGGTTGGACGCAAGACCGCCAACGTCGTGCTCAACACGGCTTTCGGACAGCCGACCATGGCCGTGGATACGCATATCTTCCGGGTGTCCAACCGCACCGGACTGGCGCCGGGCAAAACTCCGCTGGCGGTAGAAAAAGCGCTGCTCAAGCGCGTGCCCGCCGCCTATCTGAAAGATGCTCACCACTGGCTGATCCTGCACGGACGCTACACCTGCCAAGCGCGCAAACCCCTGTGCGGCCAGTGCCCGGTCTACGATCTGTGCGGCTGGAAGCAGAAGCAGGCGTTTGCCAGGTCCAGCGCGCCATCGGTGTAAAGAGCCGGGGGCCGCAGGTCACGCCGTTTGGTCCATTTTGCTCTTCCGTAACAGGTCACCTTGCGCCTTGTGAGCCTCAATAAACCCCCTCAACCTCCCATCCTTCCTGACGAAGCAGCGCCAGCAGGCCGTGTTCACCGGGCAGATGCAGGGCACCGACGGCGATGATCAGCCCGCCGTCTTCCAGCCACGGCCCGGCACGTTCAAGCATGCGCTGATTGCGGCTGACCAGCCCGATGTCCTGGAAATAGTCCTGGATTGCTTTATCAACGGCCGCCATCTGCTCGTCAGCAAGCTCGGCCAGGCGCTCCAGATCTCCGGCCAGGTAGGTTTCGATCAGGGCTTCGAACTGGGCATCAAAATCGTGTCGCTGGGCCACGGCGTGTTCAATCAGGCTGATCTGCTGGGGAACTGACAGCTGGCTCAAAAACCCGATCTGCTCGTCGATGGTTTCCAGGGCCAGCAGCTCCAGCCCGGCGCCATCAGCGCGCAACGACAGCATCAGGTCCATGAACATGCCGGTTTGGGCCGGCGGCGTGGCCAGAGTCAGGGCAACCGCCCAGGGACGCATCCGCCCCACCGCCGGGCGGCTCATGCCGTAGTTTTCCACCAGAATGGCTTCGACGCGCCGGTAAAGGACCGGATCCAGCAGAGTTGCCAGGCGCTCGGATTCAAAGTGCATGGCCTCCAGCAGCCGTGCGAGCATGGCCTGGTCCGGCACCAGCTCCAGCGCCATGCGGTCGGCCTTGAGCATGGCGGCGATCAGCGGCTCGGGCCACTCAAGCAAGCGCGCATCCTCGCTGTGGACCGTGCCGAGCAGCCAGTTCTGCCGGCCATCCGTGTCGCTGATCGACCAGAACACCTGGGCCGAGGCCGTGGCGGGCAGCAGTCCGGCCAGCACCAGAGCTGCCAATAGACGTTTGAGGTGGCCAAACAGCGAGCGGTGCATTATCCTGAATCCTTTTTGGTCATTCGCTTTTTCATGTCTTCCATTGTCCATCGCTTTCGCGGCTTTCAGCCGGTTGTCATCGACGTCGAAACTGGCGGCTTCAATGCCGCCACCGATGCCTTGCTGGAGCTTGCTGTGTGCATCATCGAGATGGACGCCGACGGTTGGGTCGTGCCCGGCGAGGTCATGATGCAGCATATCAAGCCTTTTGAGGGCGCCAATATTGAAGAAGCGGCACTGGAGTTCAACGGCATCCAGCCGAACAACCCGTTCCGACAGGCGGTTGGTGAGCGCGAAGCACTGCGCGATCTGTTTGGACCGGTCCGCCAGAGCCTGCGAGCCACCGGCTGCAAACGCGCCGTGCTGGTTGGCCACAATGCCCATTTCGATCTCGGCTTTCTCAACGCCGCTGTCAACCGCACCGGCTACAAGCGCAACCCCTTTCACCCGTTCAGCTGCTTTGATACCGCCACGCTTGGCGGCCTGGCTTATGGCCAGACCGTGCTCGCCCGCGCGGTCACCGCAGCCGGGCTGGACTGGGACAAAGACAGCGCGCATTCGGCCGCCTACGATACCGAACGGACCGCCGCCCTGTTTTGCAATATCGTCAATCGCTGGCGCCATCTTGAAGAAATTGAAGAGCGCTGCGGTTGAAGTTACTGCCCTCCAGGCCTCATGTAATGAGAACATGGGCCGGGCCAGGCCAGCCGGCCTTCTCACATCCACCGCTACTCAAGGAGACACGACATGGCTTTTACGCTACCCGAACTGCCCTATTCCAGAAACGCACTGGAGCCGCATATCTCCGAGGAGACGCTCGATTACCACTACGGCAAGCATCACCAGACCTACGTCAACAATCTCAACGGCATGATCGAAGGCACCGCCGATGCCGACAAATCACTGGAAGAGATCATCCGTTCCGCTTCCGGCGGCCTGTTCAACAACGCCGCCCAGGTCTGGAATCACACCTTTTACTGGCATTGCCTGAGTCCCAACGGCGGCGGCCAGCCGAGCGGCAAGCTGGCCGAGCTGATTGATCGCGACTTCGGCTCCTTCGCGGAGTTTGAAAAACAGTTCAGCGGCCAGGCCGCAGGCAACTTCGGCTCCGGCTGGACCTGGCTGGTCCAGCGCCCCGACGACAGCCTGGCGATCGTCAACACCGACGATGCACAAACGCCGCTGACCGGCAA
This sequence comes from uncultured Wenzhouxiangella sp., assembly GCA_937876395.1. Classification (GTDB taxonomy): domain Bacteria; phylum Pseudomonadota; class Gammaproteobacteria; order Xanthomonadales; family Wenzhouxiangellaceae; genus Wenzhouxiangella. The sequence continues at coordinate 9,805 of CALEIM010000074.1, forward strand.
AGACAAGCCCCTGCTGACCTGCGATGTGTGGGAGCACGCCTACTACATCGATTACCGCAACGCCCGCCCGAAGTATCTCGACGCGTTCTGGAAACTGGTCAACTGGGAGTTCGTCGCCTCCGGTCTTGACGGCTGAACAAAACCGCTGCAAAGCACCAGGCCGCCGGCCTGGTGCCGGTCTGGTGCCGTAAAATAGCCGTCTCGTTTTGGGGACAGAGTCCATGAGTCATCTATTTGATACGTATGCGCGCCTGCCGGTGCGCATCGTCGCCGGCGAAGGCGCCTGGCTGATTGACGAGCACGGCAATCGCTACCTCGACGCCATCAGCGGCATCGGCGTGTGCAGCCTCGGCCACGCCAACCCTGACCTGGCCGCGGCAATCGCTGACCAGGCCGGCAAGCTGGTGCACAGCGCCAACGTCGTTGAACTGCCCCTGCAAGAGCAGCTCGCTGCCGCCCTGAGCGAAATCAGCGGCCTGGATCGAGCGTTCATCGCCAACTCGGGCGCCGAGGCGGTTGAATGCGCGCTCAAGCTGGCTCGCCTGCACGCGCGTCAACGCCAAATCGATCAGCCGGTCATACTGGTTGCCGAAAGCGGCTTTCATGGCCGCACCCTGGCCGGCATCAGCGCTTCGGGCAATCCGGCCATCCAGATCGGCTACGAGCCGTTGGTCGAGGGTTTTGTGCACCTGCCCTTCGGCGATGCCGAGGCCCCCACGCAAGCATTCGCAGATCACCCCGACGCCGTTGCCGTACTGGTCGAGCCGATCCAGGGCGAGGGCGGCGTCCGGCTGGCAGCGGACGACTATCTACCCGCCCTGCGCCGTTTGTGCGACCAGCACGACAGCCTGCTGATACTTGACGAAATCCAGACCGGAATGAATCGCACCGGGCGCTGGTTCGCACACCAGCACTTTGACCAGGCCAGGCCCGATGTAATGACCGTTGCCAAGGCGCTGGGCAACGGGGTGCCGATTGGCGCCTGCCTGGCGCGCGAGTCCACCGCTGGTCTGATGAAGCCGGGAACGCACGGCAGCACCTTCGGTGGTAATCCGCTGGCCTGCCGGGCCGCGCTTGAGGTGATCGACATCATGCGCCGCGAGCGCGTCGGCGATCGCAGCGAGCGCGCCGGCAAACGCCTGATCGAGCTGCTGCGCGCCGGCCTGGCCGACCACCCGGCGGTAATCGACATTCGCGGGCGCGGTCTGATGATCGGCATCGAGCTGGACCGCGACTGCGCCGCCCTCAAGGCCGACGCGCTGGCCCGGAACGTGATCATCAACGTCACTCGAGGGCGTACGGTTCGCCTGCTGCCGTCACTGCTCATCAGCGACCAGGAAATCGAGCGGATTGCCGAAGTCGTCATTTCCATCATCCGCGGCCGCTATCCGGCGACATGATTCTGGAAGTCGACGACATCTGGCTGGGCTACGACGAGGACTGCGTCATCCGCGGTCTGAGCTTCGCCCTGGACCAGGGCGAGATCGGCTGCCTGCTCGGCGCGTCGGGCTGCGGCAAGACCACCGCGCTGCGGGCCATTGCCGGCTTTGAACCGCTACGCGCCGGGGAAATTCGCATCGGCGACAAACAGGCCAGCACCCCCGGTTTTCGTCTGGCTCCGGAAAAGCGCAGCGTCGGCATGGTGTTTCAGGACCACGCCCTGTTCCCCCACCTTGACGTTTTCGGCAATGTCGGCTTTGGGCTGCGCCGGCTGAGCAAACGTGAACGCCGCGCGCGGATTGATGAACTACTGGAATTGACGGGACTTGAGGGCCTGGGTCACCGCTACCCGCACGAGCTGTCCGGCGGCCAGCAGCAACGCGTTGCCCTGGCCCGTGCCCTGGCGCCAGAGCCGGCCGTTTTGCTGATGGATGAACCGTTTTCCAACCTGGACGCCCGCCTGCGGCGGCGCATGGGTGAGGAGATCAGAGATATTCTCAAGGCGCGCGGCACCGCCACCCTGATGGTCACCCACGATCAACAGGAAGCCTTCACCCTGGCCGATCAGGTTGGCCTGCTCAAGGACGGTCGCATGCTGCAGTGGGATTCGCCCTACCAGCTCTACCATCGCCCCAGCAACCACTACGTGGCCGCCTTTACCGGCCGCGGCAGCTATCTGCGCGCACGCATTGTCGGCGATGAGCTGATTCACGGCCTCGGCCGCTCACCGGTGCCGCAGAAGCGTCCAGAAGGCCGCGAGCTGGCCCTGCTGATTCGCCCCGATGACATTCGTGCCGACCGCCACGGCCCGCGCGCGCGAGTCGTCGCCCGCCAGTTCCAGGGTGCCCAGATTCTCTACCGGCTCGCGCTGGACAGCGGCGAGGAAATTGCCGCCCTGTTCCCCAGCCACGATGATTTTGCCGTCGACGAAGAAATCAGCGTCACCATCGACGCCCAGCACCTGGTACTGTTCCCGATCAGCGAGACCGAGCCGTTCATCTCAGCCGGCAACGGCCAGTTTGAATAACGCCGGCTCAAGCCGACAGCAAACCGTCCAGCAGCCGCGGCAGAGGTTCGGGCAACTGCGCGCGCATAGCCATGGCCCGGGCCTGCAAGGCCGGCCAGGATTCGGCCAGCAAGGTGGCGTGCCCCAGCTTGCGCCCCGGCCGCGCCTGCTTGCCGTAATCGTGCCAGTGCAGGTCCGGCGTTTTGAGCAGGGTGCCGGCATCCGGCATGGCGCCGATCCAGTTGAACAGCAGCGACGGCTGGCGAAGCTGCGTGCTGCCCAGCGGAAAATCGCTGACCGCACGGATGTGGTTCTCGAACTGGGAGCAGACCGCGCCCTCGATCGTCCAGTGCGCTGAATTGTGCGGCCGGGGTGCGAACTCGTTGGCCAACAGGCGATCACCACTGACGAACAGCTCCAGGGTCAGGCAGCCGATGTAATCAAAATGCTCGGCCAGTTTCTTGCCGCAGACCTCGGCCCGCTTGAGCAGCGCATCATCGACGGTCGCCGGAGCCGCGGCCAGCCGCAGCATGCCGTCGGAATGCACCGTGCGCGACAGCGGATAACAGCGCATGTCACCATCGACATCCCGGGCGACGGTGATTGCGCACTCGAAATCGAAGTCGATCCAGCCTTCCAGGATCAGCGGGTAATCACCCAGCCTGGCCCAGGCAGGCTCCAGGTCTTCTGCGGATTGCAGCAGGTACTGGCCCTTGCCGTCGTAGCCCATGCGGCGCGTTTTGAGCACCGCCGGGTAACCGATCCGATCCAGCGCATCGAGCAACTCGGTCCGGCTCGACACGGGCGCAAACGGTGCCACTTCAATTCCAAGCGATTCAAACAGGCGCTTTTCATCGAGCCGGTCCTGGGCGGCCGCGAAAGCATTGGCCGCCGGGCGCACCGGATGCCCGGAATCGGCCAGGCGCTGAAGCACGGCTGCGGGCACATTTTCAAAGTCGCAGGTGATCCGGTCGCAGGCCGAAAACTGATCAAGCGCGGCCGCATCATCCCACTCGGCAGTGATCAGCCGACCGAGCGGACCGGCGCAGGCATCGGCTTGGGGATCAAGAAAAACAAATTCGTGGCCAAGCGGGAGACCGGCCTGGGCCATCATCCGCGCCAGTTGCCCGGCGCCGAGAATCCCGATCTTCATGCCGACTGTCATGCCGAACGCGGATCGCCAGTCGCCAGCACCGCGTCGGTCTGACGCTGACGCCACTGCCGATAGCGTTCGCGAACTTCAGGATGTGTCTGTCCGATGATGGACGCGGCCAACAGCGCGGCATTGATCGCTCCGGCCCGACCAATGGCCAAGGTCCCGACCGGAACACCGGCCGGCATCTGAACAATCGACAGCAGGGAATCGAGGCCGTTGAGCGTGCGCGACTGAACCGGCACACCAAGCACGGGTAGAACCGTCTGCGATGCCACCATGCCGGGCAGATGTGCTGCACCGCCGGCGCCGGCGATAATCAGCTCGATGCCGCGCTGCTCGGCGGATTCCGCGTACTCAAACATGAGCCGGGGCGTGCGATGAGCCGACACCACCTGGACCTCGTAGGCCAGCCCCAGCGCATCAAGCAGCTCGGCCGCGTGCGCCATCGTATCCCAGTCACTTTTTGAACCCATGATGATACCGATCAGGGGTGCATTGGCCATCGTCGTGTCTCCGCTTGAAGGGAAAGTCGGGGAAAACAGGGAAGCTCCGAACGATTTTACGCGCAGCGCGCGCAATTGTTCAGAGCTTCCCCCAATAGTATCAGCGCCAGACGCCTCAGTAAACGCGCCCGCCTGAGCGACCGACCAATCGCACATCGCAGGGCCCGTGCTTTCCGAATCAGCACGAAGCGCGCTACAATCAGCGCATGACGATTCCAGATCCCGTGCTCGATATTCTGTGCTGTCCGATCAGCCAGCAGCCGCTCCGGCCGCTGGAGAAAGGCCGCCTTAAACGCTTGAATGAGTGGATAGAGGCCGGCCAGGTTCAATACGTTGATCACAGCGAGGTGGTGGACCGGCCGCGCGCGGCGTTGATCACTCGCGATGACAAGGTGATTTACCTGCTGATTGACGGCATTCCCGTATTGCTGCCGGATCGCGGCATCGGCACCGCTCAATTCACTGATCCACTCTGATGCACACTGGATGCAGGGGCGAGTGATCCGATGGGTCCGGCTACTCACTACTTTGACTACGACCAGAGCTTCGCGCTCTACCGCGGTGGGCGTCTGCCGCATGTGCGCCTGGCCTGGGAATCCTGGGGCGAACTCAATGCCGACAAGTCCAACGCGATACTGATTTTTACCGGCCTGTCACCCAGCGCCCACGCGACATCCTGCCCGCGCGACCGCTCACCGGGCTGGTGGGAGGAGATGATTGGCCCGGGCGGCTACATCGACACCGAGCGTTTTTTTGTGCTCTGCATCAATTCGCTGGGCTCGTGCATGGGTTCTACCGGCCCGGCCAGCATCAACCCGGAAACCGGCACTCCCTGGCGACTGGCCTTTCCCGAACTTGCCATCGAGGACATCGCCCGCTCGGCCCGCCTGGTGGTCGATCACCTGGGCATTTCCAAACCGCACGCCATCGTCGGCCCGTCCATGGGCGGGCTGACGGCCTTGGCCTGGCTCAAACAGTTTCCACTGAGCGCGCGCAAACTGGCGCTGATTTCCACCGCCTGCTCGGCCACGTCGATGGCGATTGCCATTCGCTCGCTGCAGCGTGAGGCCATCGTCACAGACCGCAACTTCCGTAACGGCAACTACAGCGATGACGCCTGGCCGGAAGTCGGTATGCGCCTGGCCCGCAAACTGGGCATGATTTCGTATCGCTCGGCCAGCGAATGGCAGCAACGGTTTGGCCGGCAGAGCCAGGATTATTTTCCACCGACCCGGTTTGGGATGCGCTTTGCCGTCGAATCCTACCTGGAAACGCACGCGCGCAAGTTCGTCGGCCAGTTCGATCCCTGCAGTTATCTTTACCTGTCCAGGGCAATGGACAATTTCGACTTCTGCGACGGTCGCGAACCCCTGCGCAAAGTATTCGACCGCAGCTTTTCCGGCCAGGCCCTGGTGCTCGGCGTCAAAACTGACATCCTGTTTCCGATCACCCAGCAGAAAGACCTCGCGGTTGCCCTTGAAGCCAGCGGCAATGAAGTGGACTATCATGAGCTGGCGTCCGTCCAGGGACATGACGCCTTCCTGGTCGATATTCCAAGCTTTGGAGAACCAATCAAACAGTGGCTGAAATGAGTCTGGACTTTCCCGGTAAAACCCGAATGCTCGAGCGGATTCATCAGGCCGTCGCCCAGGACTGCCCGCGCGCCATTACCGAAAACCTCCGCGCCTGTCTGAGCGAGCTGGTCACCGACGAGCGAGTCGAACTCCCCAAATGCGTCTTCCAGCCCAGCACCGATCACTACTCTCGCCGACTTCTTCACCAGGATCCAACGCTGGGCTACAGCGTGCTGGCCATGACCTGGGCGCCGGGCCAGTCCACGCCGCTGCATGACCATGCCGGCATGTGGTGTGTCGAAGCGGTCTGGCACGGCGAAATCGAAGTCGTCCAGTACGAACTGATGGAACACGATAATCAGCGCTTCCGGCTCGAACCCAGGACGACCATGCGCACCGGAGTCGGCAGCGCCGGCAGCCTGATTCCACCCCACGAACACCACACGCTCTCAAACCCCAGCGCACATCAGACCGCAGTCACCGTGCATATCTATTCCGGCGCAATGGAAGAATGCAGCATCTTTCACCCGCTCGGCAGCGACTGGTTCCAGCGCAAGGCGACCGAACTCTGCCTCGACGCCGGCTGACCAGGGGGGGGCTGTCTTGCGAGCTTGATCTCGCTGAAAATGGTGCTACGATACGCGCTTCTTGCGCCGGACGGCCATTGAGCATCGCCGGAAAGGCGGCCCAAAGCTGGCTCAAGACCCATCGTGATTGATTTGCCGGGGTGGCGGAACTGGTAGACGCGCCGGATTCAAAATCCGGTTCTGGAAACAGAGTGCGGGTTCGATTCCCGCCCCCGGTACCATTATTCTAGAAAAAACAACAACCTGACAGCACTTGAGTTGTCCGCCCTGCGCGGCCCGACGCCCGGGCTGCCGGCCAACGCCTGGTGGCGAAGGCCGGCCAATTTTTACAGGTCGCGTGCGACTCGAAAGCCGACGCGCATGTCGGTTGCCGAAAATGCGCTGGAAATGCGGAACGCCGAACGTGACATGGCCGGCGTGCTCGACCAGGACGCACCCCTGATCACGCGGCGTTCACAGCCGGGGTTGACCCAGGCCGAGCCGTCTGCAGGGGCGCGCACATAGCTGTCGTGCCAGCAGTCCTCGACCCATTCCATGACATTGCCACCCATATCGAACAGGCCAAACGGATTGGCCTGCAGGCTGGCAACCGGCGCCGGCCCCCAGTGGCCGTCGGAATAGCGTCGAAAGGCGACATTCCAGCGTGCACCGGTATCGGAAACATCGCGGTCGCCGGTGACGTTCTCGACGTTATTTTGCGACGGTGAGCCGCTGCCCCACCAGTATGGTGTCTGCGTACCGGCCCGCAGCGCGTATTCGAATTCAGCTTCTGACGGCAGCCGGTAGCTGCGCCCGGTTTGATCTGACAGCCAGCTTGCGTAAGCCGTGGCGTCGCGCCACGAGATATGAATCACCGGCAGATTGTCGCCGGCATTCTCACCAGAGTAATCCTGGCGCCAATTGATGTTGTTCTCCTCATCCATGCGCCCCGTGTCCAGGCTGTAGACACGCGACCGACCGCTGATTTCGGCATCGGTTCGGTAGCCGGTATCGTTGATGAAGGCGGAGAACTGGCCAACCGTGACTTCGGTCCGGGCCAGCGCGAAACCGCGCTGGAAGACGACCCGGTGCTGCGGGCCTTCATTGCGAATGCGTTCGGATTCCCCATCGGGCGAGCCCATCATGAAGTTTCCGGCCGGCACAACCACCATATTCGGCGCGGAAATGCCCAGCCGCTCGATATCATCGCTGAACTGCTGGCCAGGCTCGAAGCTGCCGTACAGTCGGGCGTCGCTTAGCGAGGCTTCCAGCGCCTCGACCTCGGCCCGGTCCTGGCCCAGCGCCAGCAGGTCGGTTATTCCCGCTTCCGCCTGATCGTAGCGTCCGCTGTCAATATCGGCCAGCACCTGACGGCGCAGGGTAGCGATATGCTCCTGGCGAAAATCAGCGATATTCGCGCGAGCATCGGCGACCGCAGACGGCGCTTCATGGATCGATTCAGCCGCCACCAGAAGCGCTTCAGCCGCCTCGAAATCCAGCTCATCGCTGGCCAGCTCGACTGCGCTGGTCAGCAAAGCCTGGTGCGTGCCTGCCAGTCCGGACTGAGCGGCCGCATTGCCGGGTTCAATTTGCAGCACCTGGGCGAACAGCTCCGCGGCGTTGTTACCCGGTGGAGTGGTCAGGCGTCCCTCTCCGAGGGCCGTCTGGGCCTGGCGTAGAAACTGGCCGACAGACGCTTCACGCTCTACCGCTGCGCTCACCTCGGCGACAATTGGACGATCAGGCTCAACCTCGCGGATTACGCCGGCAAGCTGTTGGGCCATGGCGTAATCTTCGGCCGCGAGCGCCGTATCAATGTCCACTTCGACTTCGTCCAGCAGGGCGCTGATCGCCTGCTGAGTGTCCGGATCATCGGGCACAAAGGCGCGGGTGCGCAGCAGCAGTTGCAAACGCGCATCCTGATCGGGATCGGGCAGATTGACGTTGGGCATGTCTTCGACCGGTTCAGCCGGGAGGTCAAAAGTCGGCATGGCCATGGAGAATTCGTCTTCGCTACCGCCGATTACGTCACCGAGGCGGCGTACGCGGCGCTGTTCTTGCTCGCTTTCGGCCGGTGCTGTTGATTCGGCCCCTTCCGCCGCATCCTGAGCGTTTGCCTCCCAGGCAGTGAACGCGAGTGCGGCGCTGATTACAAGCAGCAGATATCTCATGAGAATTTCAGCTCCTGTTGCTGGTCTTGCGAACTACGACATGCCCCATTCGGTAATCCGGGCGGGAGAATGCCCCCCCGAGCATATCGTTCGAATATGAGAAAATATCCCATCAGGCGCCTGACGACAACCTTCCTTGAAGCGGAGAACACAAAATCATGCCCCAGCTCTTGTCGCCCAAGAGTGTACCGGATACCGAGCTCAACATGGCCCAAAATGCCGTGGAGACGGCCATTTTGCTCGATTCGGCCGAGGCCATCGCGGCCGCGAGCGATTCCTGGCACAGCGCAGCTGCCATCGGAATTGACACAGAGTTTGTCCGCGAACGTACATTTCACCCCCGCCCGGGCCTGATTCAGCTCAGCGACGGTCACTCGATCTGGCTGCTGGATGCGGTCAACTGTCGGCACAGTACACCGCTGGGCGCGCTTCTGGGCGATCAGAAAAACACCAAGATCCTGCACAGCGTCGGTGAAGACCTGGAGGTACTGCACGCCGTGGGTGGGAGCTGGCCCGAACCACTGTTCGACACCCAGGTCGCGGCCGCGATGCTCGGCCTGCCGCTGCAGATTCGCTACGAACACCTGGTCGAGAAACTGTTGGGCGTAGAGTTGGTCGGCGGCAAAGCGCGCAATGACTGGTGTCGACGCCCTCTCTCCCCGGCACTGCTGGCCTATGCTGCCGAGGACGTGATCTGGCTGCCGCGTCTGAAATCGCTGCTCGAAGAGGATCTGGACAAAGCCGGTCGGCTGGCCTGGCACCGCCAGGACTGCGCTCGGATCGTCACCCGCGCCGTCGCCGGAGACGATGTGCCGGCCCTGGCTCGCGTCAAGGGCGCCGGCCGCCTCAGTGATCCTGCTCTCGCCCATGCCGAAATGCTGGCCGAATGGCGCGAACAAACCGCCAGAAACAGGGATCTGCCACGCCGCTTCGTGATCGATGATGAGACCCTGATGACGCTGGCTCAATCTGCTGCCGACAATTCACCGGATCAGGCCCTGGCCCAGCTACACGGCGGCCAGCGCAAACGTTATGGCGACGAATTGTCAGACCTGATGAGCCGTGCACCCTCGGCCAGCTTTAAGCGCCCGGACTGGATCGATCCGCTCGGCTCGCAGCAGCGCGAGCAGGTCAGGCTGGCTCAGAGCATTGTGCGCTCCGTGGCCGACGAACTGGGTGTGGAACCAGCCGTCATTGCCAGCAAGAAAGAACTCACGCGCCTGGTCCGCGGCGAGCATCCTGACTGGCTCAACGGTTGGCGCGGCGAAGTCCTCGCCGGCCGCCTGGAACCGGCATCTGTTACCATTTCGCCTCCGCCAACACCAGCGGCTCAGCACTGACCGCCACGTCCAAGCCCCGGTAGCTCAGATGGATAGAGCGGTCGCCTCCTAAGCGACAGGCCACAGGTTCGAATCCTGTCCGGGGCGCCATTACCGATGTGATCAACGTCGCCGACACTTGCCCGCGGGAGGCGACAGACCCCGGCCATGGCCGGTACAATTTGCCGATCTGTCACATCTAAAAATGAGGAAAACATAAAAATGGGCATGCTTGAAGGCAAAAAGGCCTTGATTGTCGGTGTCGCCAGCCCGCGTTCGATCGCGTGGGGCATTGCCGAGGCGATGCATCACCAGGGCGCTGAGCTGGCGTTTACCTATCAGAACGACAAACTCAAATCGCGGGTGCAGAAGATCGCCGATCAAACCGGCTCGAAACTGACCATGCCTCTGGACGTCGGCAGTGATGAGGAAATTACTGCGGTGTTCGAAACCATCGAAAAGGAGTGGGGAGCGCTCGACATCATCGTTCACGCGGTGGGCTTTGCGCCGCGCGAGCAGCTTGAAGGCGAGTTTGCCGATGTGGTGGATCGCGAGGGTTTTCGCATCGCCCACGATATTTCTTCTTACAGCTTTGCTGCCCTGGCACGCGGCGGGCGTCATTTGATGAAAGACCGCAACGGCGCGATGCTGACGCTGAGCTATCTTGGCGCGGTACGCGCGATGCCCAGCTATAACGTCATGGGTCTGGCCAAGGCTTCGCTGGAAGCCTCGGTTCGCTACCTGGCCCACGGCCTCGGCCAGGAAGGCATCCGCGTCAACGGTATTTCGGCCGGGCCGATCAAAACCCTGGCTGCATCCGGAGTCTCGAAGCTGCGCGCCATGCTTGACCATGTTCAGGAAACTTCACCACTGCGCCGCAACGTGACCACCGAAGACGTCGGCAACGCGGCGGCTTTTCTGTGCTCGGACCTGGCCGGCGGTATCACCGGTGAAATCACCTACGTCGACTGCGGCTACAACATCGTCGGCATGGCTGGACTTGATTGAATTTTCAAGACCGTAAATGAAAGGAGCCGGGCTTTACCGCCCGGCTCCTGACTGGAAAATCAGCGCATCCCGTTGGTGTGCCAAGGCCCACCAGCGATACCTGACGCTTATCTGAGCCGGTCTTCGACCACCGAAATCTTGGTGGTTTCGCGCAGCGAGGCGAGCAAGCCGCCAAACTCTTCGTTCATCCGGGTGAACTGTAGCTGGCGGCGCATCATGTCGCGCTCAAACTCGCTGGCGGCCGCTGGATCACCGGCTTGAACCGACTCCAGACGCACCAGCGCATAGCCACCCTGGCGCGGCAGTACGTGCAGGCTGGGCGTGTCGCCGGGATTGGTTAGCTGAAAGACGGCTGTTACAAAATCCGGCCCATGCTGGAAATCATTGCGTCCAAGCGAGTCCAGGCTTACCAGTTCAACCTCCTCGGCTTCGGCCAGGCCTTCAAGGCTCTCGTCACCCTCGACCACGCGCTCGTACCAGCTTTGAGCCTGTTCCCGGGCCAGTTCAGCGGCTGCCTCGGCAAGCAGGTGCTCGCTGATTTCTTCGCTAACCTCAGCCAGCGGCCTGGGCTCGGCCGGTTCGTGTTCCAGAATCTTGATGGCCACCATATGGTTGCGCTCAAGCTCGATTGGATCGGCAATTGCGCGATCCAGCAGAACCAGGTCGGAAAAAGCTGCGTCAATCACCTGGGCGTCGGCGGCGATTCCTGAGTTTGTTCCAGCCCGGGTAAACCAGTCGCTTTCGCGAACCTCCAGGCCGAGCTCGTCGCTGAGCAGTTCAAGGCTGCTATCGTCGGCATACACCAGGTCAACCATCCGCTCGGACATCTCCAGGTACAGCGCTTCGCGCTGACGTTCGAGATGTTCCTCAAGGATTTCCACGCTGGCCTCCTCAAGGCTCATGCCCTCGGGCGGGCGAACTTCGTCAAGCCGTATGAGATGCCAACCAAAGCGGGTCTCGACCGGCTCGGAAAGATCGCCGGGCTCGGCCAACGCATACAGGGCATCTTCAAAACCTTCAATCATGTCACCCGGCTCGATCCAGCCCAGATCACCACCCTGCTCGGCCGAAGCAAAGTCAGCGGAGTTTTCAACCGCGAGATCCTCGAAGGATTCGCCGTTTTCAATGCGCTCGTGCAGTTGTGCAGCCAGCGATTGCGCTTCGGCTCCGTTCTCAATGAGTATGTGCGATGCGCGCCGGCCTTCCGGCGTCAGATAGCGTTGGCGGGCGGCGTCATAGCGCTGCTGGATTTCTTCCTCACTCAGCGGGGCCTCGTCCAGCAATTCCTCGGGAACAAGTTCAACGTAGGCCAGGCGAACGCGCTCTTCGGTCGTGAAGGCGGCCAGATTGTCGTTGTAATAAGCGCTTATCTGTTCATCGCTGATCGCAATGCTGTCGACGAACTGCTCGGCACTGGCCTCAAGCAGGACCAGCGCGCGCGTCTGCTGCTGTAGCCTGATCATGCGGTCAACTTCCGCTTCGGTAACGATTGCTGAATCCGCCAGAGCATTCGGCAGCAAGCGGGTCTGCATGTCATCGCGCAGGCTGCGCTCAAAGCTGCGGGGTGTCTCTCCGGCTGCGCGCAGCGCCTGCAGGTAGACATCCGGGTTGAACTGGCCATCGATCTGGAAGTTTGGCACTTCGCGAATGGTTTCGGCAATCTGCCGATCGCTGATCGTGAGCCCCATATCCGCTGCGTACTGACGCAGCAGGAGCTGATCGATCATGCCTTCAAGATGCTCCCGACGGGCGGCCGGCTGATTGGTCACGACATCGTTGTAGCTGTCGCCCTGCTGCTGGCGCAATTGAGCACGGTAGCGGGCAAAGCTGGTCTGGAACTCGCTGTTGGAGATCTCGGCATCGCCCACCACGGCCACGGCATCCTGTGGCACGGCGCGCATGTAGCTTTCCAAACCGAAAAAGAGAAAAGGCACGGCCAGCAGGCCGAGCACGAAAATGGCGACGATCCCGGTTACGCGATCACGAATGGCCTGAAGCATGATCCTTGGCTAACCCCGGCTGTAGTTTTGTGTGTCTCAAAATGAACAGGGCGCCTCATGAGGCGCCCTGGCGGTTAGTGGCGGAGTGGACGGGACTCGAACCCGCGACCCCCGGCGTGACAGGCCGGTATTCTAACCAACTGAACTACCACTCCTTGATCCTGGTGGGTGCTGGAGGGCTCGAACCTCCGACCCTCGCCTTGTAAGGGCGATGCTCTCCCAGCTGAGCTAAGCACCCCGGGCGTAAGCCCGCTATTTTATCGCGTCTTTGAAGCCTTTACCAGCCTTGAATGACGGAGTTTTCGACGCCTTGATCTGAATCGTTTCCCCGGTGGACGGATTGCGACCCGTGCGAGCGGCCCGTTCCTTGACGGAGAAGGTGCCAAAACCAATCAATGACACCGTATCTCCCTGCTTCAGTGCTTGTGTGATTGAATCGATGGTGGAATCCAGGGCGCGCTGCGCATCGGCTTTTGACAAGCCGGCGCTGGAGGAAATGCTTTCGACCAGTTCGGATTTATTCATGTTTCTGTTGCTCCAGAAATTGTCTGTTCAAGTGGATGCAGCGGCCAGTCCCCTCGTTGCTGCTTGTGTCGACCCCCAGGGGCAGCATCCGATCCGCTGTTGGCCAACGATGGTATATCACTCTCCCCCTGGCATCAATAGGATGAGCAGGAAAAATCGCCTGGAAATACTGGAACTACGGCATTTCCAGGCGATTATCGTGCTTTGATGAGCTAATCCGCTGTTGTGCTCCCGGGCGAGGCTCAGTGGGCTCGCACCCCGGAAGTTCTTGATTCCCGAGCGCTTGATGCCGGATCACCCTCCTTGGCACCGTCGACCGGCGGCAGCCCGACCAGGGCAACCTCCAGAACTTCGTCGATCCACTGAACCGGACGAATATCCAGATCCTTTTTGATCCGATCGGGAATGTCGGCGAGGTCCTTGCGGTTCTCTTCGGGGATGAGCACGATCTTTATGCCGCCGCGCAGGGCCGCCAGCAGCTTTTCCTTGAGGCCGCCGATCGGCAATACCTTGCCGCGCAGAGTGATTTCGCCGGTCATGGCCACATCGGCCCGAACCGGCATTCCGGTCAGCACCGATACCATGGCGGTGACCATCGCGATCCCGGCACTCGGTCCATCCTTGGGTGTCGCGCCTTCGGGAACGTGAATGTGCAAATCCCGGTTCTGATAAAAATCCTCAGGAATGCTCAGCGCGGCCGCTCTGGAGCGAACGACAGACAGCGCCGCCTGAACGGACTCCTTCATCACATCACCAAGCTGGCCGGTTGGGGTCAGCTTGCCCTTGCCGGGCAGTGCCGTCGCTTCAATCTGGAGTAGCTCGCCACCCACTTCCGTCCAGGCCAGACCGGTCACCTGCCCGACCTCATTCTGCTCTTCGGCACGTCCATAATTATGTCGGCGCACACCCAGGTACTTGTCCAGGTTCTGGACCGTCACCTGGCGTTTTTTGAGCTTTTCATCGAGGCTGAGTTCCTTGACTACCTTGCGACAAATCTTGGCAATCTCGCGCTCAAGATTACGCACCCCGGCTTCGCGGGTGTAGTAGCGGATGATGTCGGTCACCGCAGCTTCGCTGATCTGGATTTCACTGGCCTCAAGCCCATGCTGTTCAAGCTGCTTGGGCAGCAGGTAGCGCATGGCGATATTGAGCTTTTCGTCTTCCGTATAGCCCGGAATCCGGATGATTTCCATGCGGTCGAGCAGCGGGGCAGGAATCCTGAGCGAGTTGGCCGTCGCCACGAACATCACTTCCGACAAGTCGAAGTCCACTTCCAGATAGTGGTCTGAAAAGGTGTTGTTCTGTTCTGGATCAAGGACTTCGAGCAGGGCTGACGACGGGTCGCCGCGGAAATCCATCGACATCTTGTCCAGCTCATCAAGCATGAACAAGGGATTACGCGTTTCGACCTTGGCGAGGTTTTGCAGCACCCGCCCCGGCAACGAGCCGATGTAGGTGCGTCGGTGGCCGCGAATTTCAGCCTCGTCACGCACGCCGCCTAGGCTCATGCGGATGAACTTGCGGCCCGTTGCCCGAGCAATTGATCGGCCCAGCGAGGTTTTGCCTACCCCCGGCGGCCCGACCAGGCACAGGATCGGACCTTTGAGCTTTTTGACCCGCTTCTGCACGGCCAGGTACTCGAGAATGCGTTCCTTGACGCGCTCAAGTCCGTAATGATCGGCTTCAAGAATATCGGACGCACTCTTGATGCTCTGGCTGATCTTGCTGCGCTTCTTCCACGGCAGCGCCAGCATCCAGTCGAGATAGTTGCGCACGACCGTTGCTTCGGCCGACATCGGCGACATCATCTTGAGCTTGTTGAATTCGTTTTTGGCCTTGTCCAGCGCGTCCTTGGGCATGCCGGCTTTTTCAATGCGCGCCTCCAGGTCACCCAGATCGGTGCCGGATTCGTCGAGATCACCGAGCTCCTTCTGGATGGCCTTCATTTGCTCGTTGAGGTAATACTCGCGCTGGCTCTTCTCCATCTGGGTCTTGACCCGACCGCGAATGCGTTTTTCGAGCTTCAGTATCTCGATTTCGCTTTCAACCAGGCCCATCAAAAACTCCATGCGCTCGGCGATCGGAGCAATTTCGAGTACCTGCTGCTTGTCTTCGATGCGCACCGCCAGATGAGCGGCGATGGTGTCGGCCAGGCGGCTGGGGTCTTCAATCCCGGAAAGAGTGGTCAATAGCTCGGGCGGCACTTTGCGGCTGAGCTTGACGTACTGCTCAAACAGGTTGCTCAGGCTGCGCGTGGTCACTTCAAGCGCGCGCTGGTCCTCCACGAAACCCTCATCGAGCTGTGTATAGCGGGCAACAAGATAGTCCCCGCTGTCGTCGAGCTCATCGATGCGCACGCGCTGCACGCCTTCGACCAGCACCTTGGTGGTGCCGTCCGGCAGGCGCAGCATCTGCAAGACCGTAGCGATTGTGCCGCTGCCGAACAGCTCGGCCGGGCCGGGTTCTTCAACTTCAGGGTTTTTCTGGGTGATCAGCAGAATCTGCTTGTCAATGTTCATGCTTTCTTCGAGCGCGCGCACCGAGCGATCACGTCCGACGAACAGCGGAATAACCATATGGGGATACACCACTACATCCCGCAGGCTGAGAACCGGAACGGGCTGGTGCTTCATATCGGGCGAGTTGACGTCGTGGTCGGCCATGAAATCCTCTAGGCTTGTGCGGGTAAGAAACCCGTCGCAAATGAATCGAATGCTGTCGATATTGGCGCCCGCCGCTGCCGATTCAAGCGTGCAGCGCCAGCGGCCCGTGTCAAAGAAAAGCCGTCAGGACTCGGCGCCGGCGCGCTGAGGCGGTGATTCGTAGATGAGATAGGGTTCAGATTCGCCGTTGATGACGGCCTCGTCGACAACCACCTTGGTCACGTTGTCGGTTGAGGGCAGATCGTACATGACATCAAGCAGCACATTTTCGATAATGGTGCGCAGGCCACGGGCACCGGTTTTTCTTGCCATGGCCTTGCGCGCAATGGCGTGCAACGCATCCTGGCGGACTTCAAGCTCGCAATGATCCATTTCAAACAGCTTGCGAAACTGCTTGATGACCGCGTTCTTCGGCTCGGTGAGAATGCGAACCAGCGCATCTTCGTCCAGCTCTGAGAGCGTAGCCACGACCGGCAGGCGACCAACGAACTCCGGAATCAGGCCGTAGCGAATGAGATCTTCGGGTTCGACTTCGGCCAGAATGGTCGACAGATCCTCAGCTTCCGGGTTGCGCACCTCGGCCTTGAAACCGATCCCGGCCGACTGGGAACGCCCCTGGATCACCTTGTCAAGGCCGGCAAAGGCGCCGCCGACAATGAACAGGATGTTGCGGGTATCGACCTGGAGAAACTCCTGCTGGGGATGCTTGCGTCCGCCCTGCGGTGGAACCGAGGCCAGGGTGCCTTCGATCAGCTTCAGCAGAGCCTGCTGCACGCCCTCACCCGACACATCGCGGGTAATCGAGGGGTTTTCAGCCTTGCGCGAAATCTTGTCGATCTCGTCGATGTAGACGATCCCCTGCTGGGCCTTGTCGACATCGTAATCGCATTTCTGCAGCAGTTTCTGGATGATGTTCTCAACGTCTTCGCCAACGTAACCGGCTTCGGTCAGGGTGGTGGCGTCGGCGATCGTGAACGGTACGTTGAGCATGCGCGCCAGAGTTTCAGCCAGCAGAGTCTTGCCCGAACCGGTTGGCCCGATCAGCAGGATATTCGACTTGGCCAGCTCGACATCGTCACGATGCTTGTACGACTCCAGACGCTTGTAGTGGTTGTAGACGGCCACTGACAGCACTTTTTTGGCCGCCTGCTGGCCGATCACGTAGTTGTCAAGAAACTCGTGAATATCATGCGGAGTCGGCAAGCTTTCGCGCTCGGCCTCACTTTCGCCCTCCAGCTCCTCACGGATAATGTCGTTGCACAGTTCAACGCATTCATCACAGATATAGACGCTGGGGCCGGCAATCAGCTTGCGCACTTCGTGCTGGCTTTTGCCGCAAAAGGAGCAGTACAGGATCTTGCCGTCGCTGGTGGAATCGCTCATGATCCGTCCATCGTTTCCCGGAAGCGCAACCAGACTGCGAGTTTAACCGAAATCAGCACGGCCTATTGAGCACGACGGTTGCTGAGCACTTCGTCAACCAGCCCGTAGCTGCGTGCCTCGTCGGCCGACAGGAACTTGTCGCGATCAGTGTCCTTCTCGATCGTTTCCATGTCCTGTCCGGTATGTTGCTGCAGGATCCGGTTGAGCGCATCCTTCATTTTCAGAATTTCGCGGGCGTGAATATCAATGTCCGAAGCCTGGCCCTGAAAACCGCCCAGCGGCTGATGAATCATCACCCGCGAGTGCGGCAGCGCATAGCGTTTGCCGTTCGCGCCGGCAGCCAGCAGCAAAGCGCCCATGCTGGCGGCCTGGCCGACGCACATCGTGGCTACGTCGGGTTTGACGAACTGCATGGTGTCATAAATCGCCATGCCGGCCGTCACGGCGCCGCCGGGCGAATTGATATAGATGCTGATGTCCTTGTCCGGATTTTCCGATTCCAGATAGAGCAACTGGGCAACAATCAGGTTGGCCGAGTAGTCCTCGATCGGCCCGACAATGAAAATCACCCGCTCCTTGAGCAGGCGCGAGTAAATGTCATAGGCGCGCTCGCCGCGAGCAGACTGCTCGACGACCATCGGCACCAGATTGAGCGCTTGTTCGTTCATTACTGACCCATCAGCTCGTTGAACGACATTATCTTGTTGCTGACCTGGGCATTCTCAAGGACCCAGTCGACCACCTGCTCCTCAAGCACGAGGTTTTCGACCTGCTCCATCAGGTTGGGCTCGGATCGATACATTTCGATCACCTGGGCCGGCTCGTCGTAGGTCTCGGCAATTTCTTCGATGCGCGCTTGAATGCGCGCCGGGTCAATCTTGATCTCGTGCTGGCGGGCAATCTCGGCCAGCAGCAAGCCCAGACGCACCCGCCTTTCGGCAGCCTCTTGAAACTGCTCGGCTGGCGGCGGCGGCTGGCCGGTCTGCTGCTGGAACTGGCTCTGCATGGCCTGCAGCTCCTGGTTGATCGCGCTGGCGGGCATGCGGATATCACCATAGCGATCGATGATGCCTTCAGTGACTTCTCGCTTGGTCCGATTATTCAGCGCCTGTCGCAGCTCACGCTCCATGTTGCGGCGCACATCAGCGCGGAGCTGGTCCACTCCACCATCCACGCCAAAGCTGGCGGCAAAATCATCGTTGATTTCGGGCAGTTCTGATTCTTCTACCGCCTTGATGCTGAGCTTGACCGACGCCTTCTGGCCAGCAAGCGCCGCCTGCCGCCAGGATTCCGGGAAGTTCAGCTCGGCTTCCTTCTCCTGACCGGCTTGACTGCCGCGCAGCAATTCCTCAAGCTCGGGAAAAGCGCTTAGCTGGCCGAGTACCGGGGACAGCTCGGTCTGGCCAACATCGGGAATCCGCTCACCGCCGAGTTCGGCCACAAAGGCCAGATGGACGCGGTCACCGTCGGCGGCTGCCCGCTCAACCGCGGTCCAGTTGCGACGCTGTTCCTGTAGCGTCGTGAGCATGCCGTCGATATCCTCGTCAGCCACTTCCGCCTGCGGCTTCTCGAGCGCCAGATCGGCGACTTCGATCTGCGGAACCTCCGGAAACACTTCCAGATCAGCCGTGAATTCGAATTCCGCATCGCCCTGCGGCTTCGGCTCAATCCGGGTCACGCCGGCCACGCGCACCACGCTACCCCCGTTGCAGTGCCCGACGCGCT
>CALEIM010000075.1 GCA_937876395.1 uncultured Wenzhouxiangella sp.
TCTGCCGATCAACAGCTTCATTGCCATTGACACCGAAACGGGCGCTTTCGAGACGCTGGGTACAGTAACCGGCGGCCCGGCAAGCGGCTTCAACAGCATGAAGTGGGACTACACCACCTCGACCCTGTTTGCAGCCAGTAGCGACTCGCTCTATACCATTGACCCGGATACATACCAGGCCCAATTGGTCGGGCCGTTCGACATGCCTGGCGTTTTGATGATTGCCATCGCCATATCGCCAGAAGGTCTGATGTACGGGATTGATATCGCTACCGACACCTTGGTGGCGATCGACAAAATCACTGGCAATGCCGCCTCCATCGGCCTGCTCGGCCTTGATGCCAACTTTGCCCAGGACATGGACTTTGACCAGTCCGATGGCACCCTGTACTGGGGCGGCTACTTCGGTGGTGGCAACAGCCAGGTGATGACGATCGACACCGACAGCGGTGCGGCCACATCCATCGGCCCGGTCCAGGACGGCAGCGAACTACTGTCGTTCAGCATCGCCATCCCGGGTAACACCCAGTGCACCAGCGCGGCAGATATTCACTGGCTGGATGTTGCCCCGACCTCCGGCAGTACCGCGTCGGGTGATACCGATCAGGTCATGGTTTCGGTGAATGCAGATGGTCTGGCTCCGGGTCTGTACGAGGCCGATATCTGTGTGGCCACCAACGACCCCGAACACAGGTTGCTGGCCGTACCCGTAAGTCTGACGGTTGAGGTGCCACCGGCGATCGTATCCGGCACGGTAACAGGTCTGGGCTACTGCTCCGATGACCCGTCGGCCCTGGCCGGAGCGCTGATCGAGGTGGAAGGCAGCCAGAGCAGCTTCTCGCTCACTGCCGATGGCGACGGCTACTATGAGTTCGAGATGTTCGTTGAAGACAGCCCGGTTACCATCTCAACCGGATATGAAGACCACAACGACGGCTCGATCACGCTTGAGTTTGAACCCGGTGAAGCGGTCAACGGTGATATTGACCTGCTGTTGAGCATACCCTGCGCGGCCGTGCTTCCGGAAAGCATCAGCATCAACCTGGATGCAGGCTCCAGCACCACCGGCATGATTGCAGTGAGCAACGCTGCAGGTGGTGCACCGCTGCAGTGGAACATCGACACCGCAGACGTTCTGGGCGAAGAAGAGCCTGGGCGCATTGTTCAGTGTGACGATCCGGAAGGCTTTTCCTGGCTGCGTGTCTCGCCGGCATTTGGCGTCACTGCTGCCGGAACCGCCAGCAATATCAATGTCACTCTGGATGCTGGCAATCTTCAGCCCGGTGAATATCGCGCCGGCCTGTGCATCGCCAGCAACGACACGCTCAACCCGCTGGTGTCCGTGCCGATCAGTCTCAATGTGCGCACTCCTGGCACCTGGAACGGCATTGAAGGTACGGTCCAGAGTCTGGGGTACTGCGGCCAGAGCCCGGCCCCGCTGGCCGGCGCGCGGGTCAGCGTGGCAGGCACCGGATACAATGTGACGACCGATGAGAGCGGGCATTACCAGTTTGAACTCGCGCCCGAAGGGGCGCCCTACGAACTGACCGTTACCCATCCGGACCATCTGACGGCCAATGAAAGCAGCGTCATCCCGCCGGCCACGGTTGATTTCGACCTGGCCCTGGATGCCGCCTGCATCACCACTGACCCCGGCAGCGTCAGCCTGAGCCTGCTGACCGACAGCAGCGACACGACTGACGTGACAATCGGCAACCTCGGTGCGGCGTCACTCGACTGGCAGCTAGACGAGAACCCGGCCAGTACCGGCCTGCTGCTGCGCGCCGCAGCGTCCACCGTTCCGGAGACGCTTTCGGCCCAGGCTTCCGATGGCCTGTCGCGTTCGGCGCATGGTGAAGCAGGTCGAGTGGTCTCGACACCGGGTATTGCTGATTCCCTGACCGACGGAGAGGTCACGCTCACCCATTCGGCCAGCCAGGACATCATTGTCTTCAATACCGTCGCCTGCTCGGCGGACAATGGCGTCACGACCGGCGACAATGCCTACCTGCGCACCTTCACCCTGGAGGATTTCGGCATATCCGGCAGCTTCGAAGTCAGTGAAATCAGCTTCGGCATCGAAGAGCTTTCGGCGGCCACCGATGTGGACATCAACCTGTACACTCTCGACGGCCCGTTCACCTATGCCAATATGACCCTGATCGGCACGGCCACGGCCTCGTTTGCATCCCAGTTCGAGACCATCGTCAGCGTTCCGGTTGTTGGTGAAGTGCCGGCCGGCGGCACTTTGGTGGTCGAGATTCTGCCGCCGGACCTCAGCGGTGTGGCGGCTTTCTATCCAGGCTCCAATGATGCCGGCGAAACCGCCCCGTCCTATCTGGCTTCGGTCGGATGCGGGCTGGCTGAACCGACCCCGTATGCGGCCATTGGCTTTGACAACGTCCACCTGGTCATGAACGTCACCGGAACCCTGCCCGTCGACTGCTCAATTCCGGGCTGGATCAGCAGCATCACCCCGACCGGCGGGTCCCTGGCGCCTTCGGCCAGCGAGCCGGTAAGCCTCACTCTGGACTCGACCGGGCTGGCGCCAGACACCTACGCCGCCAGCGTCTGCCTGAGCAGCAGCGACACGTTCACCCCGGTTGCCGTAATTCCGGTCACCCTGGATGTGCTCGCCCGCGCCCCGGCCGAACTGGCCGTGGACTCGGTCGCACTGGACTTCGGCGACGTGGTGCTTGGCAGCGATACCAGTCTGAGCCTGACCGTGTCCAATCAGGCCGAACCCGAAGCCGAAGCCTTGACGCTCGACAGTCTGGAGCTGCTCGCCGGCACCGACTTCAGCCTCAGCGGCGGCGACTGTGGTGTCGGCACGGTGCTCAATCCGGGTGACAGTTGTCTGATTGAAGTCAGCTTCGCCCCGAGTGTTGCCGGTGCGCTGATTGATCAGCTCGAAGTGCTCGCCGGCAGCCAGCAGGCACTGGTGGACCTCACCGGCTCGGGCATTGTGCTCGATCCGGGTACGCTGACGCTTGATCCAGCAGACCTGGATTTCGGCAGCGTCGCGCTGGGACAGACTTCCAGCCAGGTCCTGAGCCTGAGCAACAGTGCCCCGGTCGGCAATGCACCGGTTGAAATTGACGCCATCACCGTGGTGGGCAGCGCCGACTTTGCCGACACCGGCAACGGCAGTTGCGAGGCTGGCGTAACCGCGCTGGAGCCGGGTGAGAGCTGCACCATCGAGATCAGCTTTACCCCAGATGCCGAAGGCCAGATATCGGCCTCGCTGCTGGCTGACGGTGCTGCAGGTGAATTTGCCTCGGCAACCCTGATCGGTACCGGCAGTGACGAGCCGGCCGAAGACGCGATCTTCTCCGACCGCTTCGAGGCCGC
>CALEIM010000076.1 GCA_937876395.1 uncultured Wenzhouxiangella sp.
CGAAGCGCGCAATCGTCAAACCCGGGTTCTGACCACGGATCGCTACGCCAGCTACAGCCCGGCTTTTTCGCGCGACGGCCAGTGGCTCTACTTCCTTTCCGACCGCCACTTCTCGCCCACGCCGGGCTCACCCTGGGGCGACCGCAACACCGGCACCCTGTTCGACAAGCGCGCCGGAATCTACGCGCTTGCCCTGCAGCCTGAGCTGCGCTTTCCATTCCGGCCGGTCGACGAGCTGACCCCGCACGATCAGCGCAGAAAGGAAAAGAAAGACCAACAGGGAAGCGACGTTTCCGCCGCAGAAACCGGCCCCGATATCGCCTTCAACGACCTGGCAAAGCGTCTGCACGAAGTCGAACTCGCGCCCGGCAACTACAACAGCCTGCAGGCCGGTAACGAACGGCTGTATTTTCTCGCCCGGCAAGCAGGAGAACGCACGGCCACGCTCCAGTCGTTGGCCATCGGCCCGGGTGAAAACGACGCAAAAACCCGGATGAAAGACGTGGTGGCAATGCAGCTCAGCGCCGATGGCGAGCGGCTGATGGTCATCAAACCGGGCCAGAGTCGGCGCGTCGGAAAAATCCTGCTGCTGCCCGCCGACGAGAATGCGCCTGCCGCCACCAGTGACGCCAGAGTCGCTCTCGACAGTTGGTCGCTGCGCATCGATCCGGTCGAGGAGTGGCAACAGATGTTTACCGATGCCTGGAACATGCACCGCCACCATGCTTTCGATCCGGCCATGCGCGGCCTGGACTGGGAGGCGGTGCGCGAGCGCTACCAGCCGCTTGTGGCCCGCGTCAACGACCGCCGAGAGCTCGATGACCTGCTCGGCCAGATGATCGCCGAGCTGGGCATTCTGCATTCGCAGGTACGCGGCGGCGACTACCGCAACGACAGCGATGTCCCCGAGCCGGCCAGCCTGGGCGCCCGGCTTGCCGCCAGCGAGAGCGGCGTGCTCATCGAGCACATCTACCGCAGCGACCCCGAACTGCCCGGCAGCACCGGCCCGCTGCAGCGCCCGGGCCTCGCTATCCGCAACGGCGATATCATCGTCGCCATCAACGGCAGGCCCGTGGGCAGTCGCGCTGACGTCGCCCGCGAGCTGCGCGGTCGGGCCAACCAGCAGGTGCTGCTGGATCTGACCCGCGGCAAAACCAGCCATCGGCAGATTGTCAAACCGGTTTCGATGCGAACCGACACCCGCCTGCGCTATCGCGACTGGCTGCATGCCAACCTGGAAAAAGTGCTGGAAACCGGCGACAGCCGAATCGGCTACCTGCATCTGTACGCCATGGGATCGTCCGACTTTGCCGACTTCGTGCGCGAGTTCTACGCCCAGTACGATCGCGACGCCCTGATCATTGATGTCCGCCGCAACCGCGGCGGCAACATCGACAGCTGGGTAATCGAGAAACTGCTGCGCCGGGCCTGGGCCTTCTGGCAGGGACCGACCGGCCCGCCGCATACCAATATGCAACAGGCTTTCCGCGGCCACCTGGTGGTGCTGGCCGACAACTTCACCTA
The DNA here is from genome assembly GCA_937876395.1 of uncultured Wenzhouxiangella sp. Lineage (GTDB taxonomy): Bacteria > Pseudomonadota > Gammaproteobacteria > Xanthomonadales > Wenzhouxiangellaceae > Wenzhouxiangella. Next base: position 1,525 of record CALEIM010000076.1, read on the forward strand.
CTCCGACGGCGAAACCTTCACCGCTGCCGTCAAGACGCTGGGCCTGGGCCCGGTCATCGGTCAGCGCACCGCCGGCGCCGGCATCTGGCTGTCGGACAACAACCGCCTGCGCGACGGCGGCCTGGCACGCATTGCCGAAACCGGCCAGTTCGATATGGACGGCCACTGGATCATCGAAGGCTACGGTGTCACGCCCGATATCACAGTGGAGAACAAGCCCTGGACCACCGCCCGCGGCCACGACGCCCAGCTTGAAGCCGCGCTGGAGTACCTGGCAAACAAGCTCGCGGATAAACCCGTCAAGTCACTTGAAGCCAGGCCCATTCCCGGCGTGGATCAGCCCGCCGCCGACGTGCAACCGCTGGAGCGCGACTGACCGGCGGCCTGCTGGCGCAAACTGCAACTCTCAAGGCCGAGCCGCCTGATCCGACGAAATCCGGTAATCTGGAGCCTGCCCAAAGAATTATTCAGATTCCGCCCTTGTTTGACCACGACGACCCATACACCACCGAGTTCGATTTTCACGACGCCATCGGTCTATACGACGGTGACGGCTGGGACGACTGGCCTGCCGAGCTGGATTTCTCTGATCTGGACCAATACGGTGCCGGTGAACCACCAGAGTTGCTGTTGGACGTGCCCTACGTGCCCACCGACTCCCGCATCGTGGAAGCAATGCTGGATCTGGCACAGGTCGGGCGCAACGACCTGCTCTACGACCTGGGTTGTGGCGACGGCCGGATTGTCGTCACTGCCGCAATGGAACGGGGCACATATGGCATTGGCATCGACATGGATCCGATGCGCATTGATGACGCCAGAGACCTGGCCCGCGACTCGATGGTTGAACACCTGACTCACTTCGTGGAGGCCGACCTGCTGGAAGCAGATTTCAGCGATGCCACGGTGGTCATGCTCTACCTGCTCGATCAGGTCAACCTGGAACTTCGACCCCGCCTCCTTGAAGAGCTGCAGCCCGGCACGCGCATCGTGTCTCATGCCTTTGAGATGGCCGACTGGAAGCCCGATCGTCGCCTGTGCCTGAACGGCATCAACCTGTACATATGGCACGTTCCGGCCCCGGTTGCCGGCACCTGGGTATGGCAAAACAATAGCGGTGACCGCTACCGCATCACTCTGAAACAGAAATTTCAGCGCCTCACCGGCCAAGCCTGGATCAATGACCAGAATGCCTGGCTCCAACGCCCCCGGCTTTATGGTGATCGATTGCAGCTAGGCATCAAACCCGGCAATGAAGACAGGCCACACAATTTTGTCATGCGCTGGAAAAACGGCCAGCTATACCCCGCCGGCAGTGCCGGCGGGCATGACCAGACGGAGCCTGCAAGACCGCTTGGCAAAAATGCCCGTTGACGGTCCTGGGGTTTTCCGCTTGCCGGACTGATCAGAAATCGACGTCAAAAACAGCGTCTTCATCATCGCGCTGCATTACGCCAACCTTGTACTGAGCGGTATCCTCTTCTTGATTTGAAGCCTGGATCTTGCTCATATCCAGCCAGTTCTCCATGTACTTGAGCGGGTTTTCATGGACCAGGGGAAAACTCATTTCCTTTTCAAGGCCGAGAAATGAGGCGACGTCCGTAGCCGCAAAGTACACCCAGTCGAGCATCATTTCACAGGTGATACCGGTCAGCTCGCGACCTTCGGAAAAGGCGTAGCGCGTCCATTCAACCTCACTGCGGGTGACCTCCTCGATGATGGCGACGATGCGCTCGCGGCACTGCTCGAAGGCGGTGCGCCCGCGCTCGGTCTTGTAGAGCGCGCGCAGCACTTCCTTGCCGTAGGTCACATGCACCTCGAACTCATCCTGAGCGATCTTCTGTATTGCCTTGCCTATGGGCTGGAACAGACCGGTGCCTTCGCAGATGCCGAAAGTGACGGCGAACGAAGCCATGAACTGAATACGCTCCATGCACAACAGACCAACGATAAACAGGTAGGCAGCATTGAAGGTTTCCTGGTTATTGGGCCGGGCGCCGCGCGCGTAGTCATAGCTGACCTGCCAGGCGTCATCGAAGACTTCGGTAACGACCTTGAGGCGCGCCATGGCTTCCTGAACCGCCAGAATGTCATCAAGAATCTCGTCGGGGTCATCAAAGCTGTTGCGCACGATTTCTGAATACGTGGCCGCATGCACGATTTCATTGCGGGTGATTTCCAGCCAGCCCGCCCAGGCCTCGCTGCTGGTACACACCGGCCCGAGCACGCCGGCAATGGAGCGCGCAGCCACGCTGTCGGCCTCCCACTGCCAGGCCAGGGTCTTGACCATCATGTCCCAGGTGGTCCTGTCACAGGTCTTGAACTGCACGTTACAGGGCGCGTAGTCGAACTCGTTTTCGTCCCAGTCCTGGGACTTGAGCGTCTTGTAGAGCTTCCACAGCTCGGGATAATACTTGTTGATGGTGTCAAACAGACCGGGCTCTTCGCCGAGAAGAATCTCCGGTTTTTCGTAATCGGTCTTGGCGGTGTTGAAGATCTTGTTTGGCAACACGGTACTCATGATTTCACTTCCTGAATCGTTGAATTTGATCTGATCGGACTTGTTGAGCCAAAGCGAGCAAACAGCAAGCGCTTCAGCGCCGCTATAACGTGCAGACTTCACAGTCATTTGCTTCAGATGAATCGGTCATGCTTCCGGCATTGGCAATGGACTTGTCGGAGGCCACGTTCGAGTTGTAGTAGTAGCGGGTCTTCAGGCCATACTTGAACATCGCCAGGTAGTGCGAAAGCAATTCGCTGCTGCTCACCTTGCTGTCATCGGCAATACGCCGCCACAGGTCGGCCGAGATCGCCTGATCGGTAAACTTCTGAAACACGGCATAAGCCTTGATCATGTCGATCTCGGCAATCTCCCAGGCCGACTGATAGGCCATATCCGGATCGTCGCTGTCCGGTGCCGCCCAGCGCACCGTCACGCTGCCGTCGGTCTTGCCCAGCACCACATCACGCACCGGGTAGATCGAGTTGGGCTGGCCCAGCGCTTTAGAAGACGATTCGCCGGGCATGTAGGC
>CALEIM010000077.1 GCA_937876395.1 uncultured Wenzhouxiangella sp.
ATGTTCTTGCCGTTGATCTCGACAAAGCGGACCGGATAGATATCCGCACCCGGCCGGCCAGGTGTGCCGGAAACCATCGCCGCATCAGCGCCCGGCTGAGTAAACGGTGACTCGCCCAGCGCGCCGGTCGAAAGCGCCAACATCAGGGCAAGCACGGTCAGCGGGAAAAGCTTTCTGTTGAGTGCATTCATGACATTCTCCTTGGGGCCTTTAGCTTGAGGCCGTTTGATTGCGGCTGCAGTGTCTCGCCTGACCGGCCCGGCAGTCCATGGAAATTGCCTGAATTTATTCTGAAACTTGCTTAAAACCGCAGATTGCGACCATCTGGCGCAGCCTGCGGCGTCAGTCGTTTCAGCCAGTCACTCCGAAATTCCTGCGCGAACTGATCGGCAATGGCCGCCACATTGAAGCGATCAATCTCATTTTCGCTAACGACCGATGACCAGACCACCTGAGCCTGCGGCATGCGCAGCAAGCGAATTTCAACCCGCCAGGCCCCGTGTGCATCACTCATGACCGAACCCTCAATCAAATGGGTCACGCCCAGATCCGCGGCAATCGCCACGGCCAGGTCGCTGCGATCCAGGTAGGCGCGCAGGCCGGTGCGACCAATCAGAGCCAGATGGTCGGGTGGGTTTTCGAGCAGCTCGGCGAGCAGGTAATCGGCCAGCAACAGGTCGATATGTTCCGGGAAATGCGCGCCGTCGGCGTAGATCGCAAACGGCAGAATGGCCAGGCTGTCGCCTTCCGGGCCAGGCCCGCTTTGCGGCTCGGCCAAACCGCTGTACCAGCCTCGCGCAAGCACGATGAGGATCGCCAGGAAAGCCAGCACAAGCGCCGCCACCAGCCACCGCGGCGGATGACGTCGAGGCCGAGCCCCGTCGGGCGTGACATTGAGACGATAACCGCGGCGCGGCACGGTTTCAATCCGATCGGCATCCTCGCCGGCCTGGCGAAAGGCCTGGCGCAGCTCGCGCAGCAGCGCTGCCAGGCCGGACTCAAAATCCACCACCCGGTCATCACCCCACACAGCCTGATAGAGCTGCTCACGGGGCACTACTTCCCCGGCGTGTTCGATCAGGTGGCTGAGCAAGCGGACCAGTTGCGGTCGCAGTCGCAGCGCATCGACTGCGCCGTGCTGACCGAGGCTGCCGTCAGCCGGTTTGAAACGCAGGGTGCCGATCCGGTATTCGGTCATCAACGAGGGCCTCTTTAGCCGCTCGGCTCGGCATCTTCCGGGTCGACGATCAGGAAAAACTCCTCGCCGTCCCGAATCAGACCGAGCTCCGAACGGGCCCGTTCCTCGATGGCCTCCAGGCCGGCGCGCAGGTCTTCGACTTCAGCGGCCAGCGCGTCGTTTCGCTGGATGAGCGTTTCGTTTTCGACCTGCTGCTGCTCGACCAGACCGCGCAGGTCGCGAACCTCGACAAACTGCCGCCAGAGCTGCACCTGGAGGAGCAGCAAAATCACCAGCAAGGCCAGCAGGATCAAACGCATCGCACACCTCTGCAGCCCAGCATGTCTTCGATAATCCGCAGGTAAAGTCCCGGCAAGCGGGCGAGATCAGCAAGCGCGACGCATTCATCCACCTGGTGAATGGTCGCGTTGACCGGGCCGAGTTCGACCACCGGTATGCCGCGCGGGCCAAAAAACCGGCCGTCGGAGGTGCCGCCGCCGGTATCCGGCTTCGGCTCGATGCCGAGCAGTTCGCGACAAGCGTTCTGGACAATTTCGACCAGCGGACCCTGTGCGGGCCCGAACGGTTGGCCGGAAATCCGCCAGTCCAGCTCCCAGCGACCGGGATCATGGCACTCGATCAGTGCTTCGAGCCGCATTCTGAGATCGTCGGCGCGGCTGTTGGGGTTATTGCGCAGGTTGAACCACAGCTCCAGTTCACCGGGAGTGACATTGTCTGCCCCGGTACCGGCGCGCAAATTGGAAATCTGCAGACGGGTGGGCGGAAAAAACTCATCACCATCGGCGAACTCCAGCCGACCCAGCTCGGCCAGCAGCGGCCCGGCGCGGTGCACCGGATTGTCGTCGGACCGGGCATAGGCCGTATGTCCCTGCACACCGTAAATGCGCAGACGTCCCTGGATCGAACCGCGCCGGCCGACTCGGATCACGTCGCCGAGACGCTCGCTGCTTGACGGCTCGCCCACCAGGCAGGCATCGGGCAGCAGTGCGCGTCGCTCCAGCTCGGGCACGACTGCGCGAACGCCGTGACGGGCCGGTCCTTCCTCATCAGAAGTCAGCAGCATGGAAATGGTTCCGGGATGATCCGGGTGATCGGCCACAAAGCGTTCCAGCGCCAGCACGAATGCAGCCACGGATGATTTCATATCAGCCGCGCCGCGACCGAACAAAAAACCATCGCGCTGCACGGGCTCGAACGGCGGGCTGGTCCAGTTCTGCACCGGCCCCGGTGGCACGACGTCGGTATGCCCGACCAGCATCAAATGCGGTGAGCCGCTGCCGTGGTGGGCAAAGAGATTGTCGACATCCTGGAACGGGAAGCTTTCGACCCGCATCCCGACCTGTTCCAGACGCTGCGCGATCAGGGTCTGACAGCCGGCATCCTCAGGCGTGATCGACGCGAGTGAAATCAGCTCACAAGTCAGCGCCAACGCGGCCTCATCTCCGGTTTGAACTGGATCATTCCTGCCCATGCAGTGAAGCTTACCGCATGGACGGCGGGCGGATTAGTCGGCTCGGTCAGGATGGTCGATAATTGGCTGCATAATGACGAATACTCCAGCAAGGCCGGGTAGCTGATGATCAGAAAATGGCGCCAGCGGCGCTGGCAGCGCAAACTGGATGATTTCATGCCTTCACCCAACGCGGTGGCAGAAATCAGCCGGGACTTCCCGATGCTCGCCGCGGTTGGAGGGGTCGATCTTGACACCCTGCGCCGACGGGCTGCTGAAGTCCTGGCGAGCAAAACCTTTCTGGGTGCCGGCGGCTTCGCCCCTGAAGCTTCAGACTGTCTGACCGTCGCCCTGCTCGCCGCCCGTCCAATTCTCAAGCTGGGTATCGAGGCCTATTCCGGCTTTCACACCTTCATTCTCTATCCCGGCGAGTTTGTCGCCGACGAAACGTTTGAAGATGAAGACGGTCTGGTCACCCGCGGGCGCGATATTCGCGTCGGCGAAGCCTGGCCGCACGGGCCGGTCGTGCTGTCGATGGCCGACGTGATGGACTCCGCCCAGGGCGAGGGCTTCGACGTTGTCGTCCATGAGCTGGCCCACCAGATCGATCAGCTCAGCGGTGATATGGACGGTTTTCCGCCGCTGCCGGCCACGCTGGGCCCGAGTGCATGGACACGAACTTTCACCGACGCCTTCGAGCGCCTCCAGGCCAGCCTCAAGCGCTCGGAAAAGCCTGCCATCGACCCTTATGCCGGCGAGTCGCCGGCTGAGTATTTCGCCGTCAGCAGCGAGTATTTCTTTGACGCCGCTGACTGGCTGCAGCAACACGAACCGGAAGTTTTCGATCTGCTGCGACAACTGTATCGCTGAAAACCATCGGCAAGACCTGACGACACGCGCCATTTTCTGATTCCGCGCCGTCTTCGGGCCTGGTTTTTTGCCACCGGCAATTGCGCAGATCGACACCAACTTGAAAGGCCAAATGCCGTTTCAGCTCAGGGTTTGGTATCCGGCCCCCAGAGCATGCGATCGAGGGCACGTTCGGGGCTGAAGCGATCAAGGTCGATCGTGCTGTCTTCGAACTCGACCCCTTCTTCTTCCAGTAGTTGGCGCTGTTTTTTTGCCCTGTGGCTGCCATCCGGGAAGCTGATTCGTCCCTGGGCGTTGACGACCCGGTGCCAGGGCAGCGCCAGCTTTTTTGGCGCAAGCCCGAGCGCGCGACCGATCAGGCGTGCCCGGCCCGGCAGCCCGGCACGGCGCGCTACTTCACCGTAGTTGAGCACGCAGCCAGTCGGTATCCCGGCAACCGTGGCCCAGATGCGCTGGTAGCGGTCCTGCTGGCCACCCGAATCAGGAATTTTGACGTTCTTTTCGTTCACGTACAGCTCCCAGGGTACGCGAGACGATACCGCTGAGGATATTGAATTCATTCTCATCGGGCCTCGCACGCAGGTAGAGGCGACGCAGGCGCTGCATCAGCCGCTTGGGCTGATCCGGATTGAGAAAACGAATGGCCAGCAAGGACTCTTCCAGGCGCTGGAAATAGATCTCCAGGCGCTCATGAGCCACCGGCTGCCAATCCGCCGGCAGCGTTTCACCCGGCCCGCCACCGAGCAGGGCCAGATGCACCTCGTAGGCGAGAATCTGGACCGCCTGGGCGAGGTTGAGCGAGGAGTATCGTTCGCTGGTCGGGATGTTGATGAGGGCATGACAGTGCTTAGCCTCCTCGTTGGAAAGCCCGCTTTTCTCGCGCCCGAAAACCAGCGCAAGCTCGTGTTGGCCCGCTTCGGACGCGACCCGACCGGCTGCGGTACGCGGATCAAGCAGCGGCTGCGGCAGAGAACGCAAACGCGCCGTCGTGCCCAGCACCAGCGAGCAGCCAGCGATGGCGTCCATGAAACTGTCAACCGTGACCGCATTTTCCAGTACGTCATCGGCGCTCGACGCCATGGCCGTGGCCTCGCTGGACGGAAACTTCAGCGGCGAAACCAGGTAGAGGCGTTCAAGTCCCATGACCTTCATCGCCCGCGCCGCTGCACCGATGTTGCCCGGATGGGTGGTGCCCACCAGCACAATTCGTATCTTGTCTGCTCGACCAGTCATCGGCAAATTGTACCGCCCCGGCCGGCCTGGTCAGTGCCCGGCTCCGAATAATAGCTGGCCGCACTTGATCAGGTAATTCATTGAACGCGCTGCGTGTAGAATTGTGATTATTCCCGCAAAGCATTTGACGATGATCAATCCCCACCTCAATATCGCCACGGAGGCCGCCCACCGTGCCGGCGATATCGCACTACGCTATCGCTCGCGCCTGGACAGCATTCCCGTGGAGCGCAAGGCTCGGCATGACTACGTCAGCGACGTTGACCGCGCCTGCGAGCAGGTCATACGCGAACAGATCCTCAGACATCACCGCGACCACGCCATTCTCGGCGAGGAAAGCGGCCTGATTGGCAACAGCGACCACGTCTGGATCGTCGATCCGATTGACGGCACCAGCAACTACCTGCGCGGCATTCCGCATTTTGCAATCTCCATTGCCCTTGAAATCAAGGGCCGGATCGAGGCCGGGGTGGTCTACGATCCGGTGCGCTCAGAACTGTTCACCGCCGCACGCGGCCAGGGCGCTTTTCTCAACGACCAGCGCATCCGCGTTTCGGGCCGTTCTGAGCTGAGCTCGGCGGTGGTCGGCACGGCCTTTCCGTTCCGGCAGCGACGCCTGATGGAAAGCTATCAGGCGATGTTCAATTCGGTGTTTGCCAAGGTCGAAGATATACGCCGTGCCGGCACCGCCTCGCTGGATCTGGCTTATGTGGCCGCAGGCCGCCTTGACGCGTACTGGGAGCTGAATCTCAAGCCCTGGGATATTGCGGCCGGTGCGCTGCTGGTTCAGGAGGCTGGTGGCGTGGTCATGGATGTGACCGGCGGGGATCAGTGGCTATCGTCCGGCCATATCCTGACCGCGCCGTTCAAGCTGATTACACCGCTGCGCACGATGATCGAGCCGCATGTGAGCGAAGCCATCCGGGCCCGCGTGGCGGCCAGGACACAGCGTTAATCTAGCTAAACAATCGGACCGGACGGAGATGGCCCTGGCCGTCCATTTCGCCGACGCCGAGAAAGTCATTGGGTCCGTAGATGCGCACCTGGCCAGTATGCGCGGGGCCAAGCGCTGTCAGGCGCTGACCGTGCAGGATGCGGCGAGCCAGATGTTCATCCAGCTCGACTGCCGGCAGGTGTTTCAGGGCGTGATCAGCCGGCATCAGCAGGGCACGCGCCTGCTCAGGGGTCAAGGACTCGAACGCTTCAAGCTCAACGGCATCTTCGATATCAAACGGCGAGCTGGCCGTGCGTCGCAGGCCATTCAAATGGGCACCACAGCCAATCGCCGCACCGATATCGCGGGCCAGAGAGCGGATATAGCTGCCTTTCGAGCAGTGAACGTCCAGGCACAGCCGCTCCGTGCGGCGCTCGATCAGGCTGAGCTGATGGATAACGACCGAACGCGGCGGTCGTTCGACCTGTTCGCCCTTGCGCGCCAGCTCATAGAGCCTGCGACCCTGGTGCTTGAGGGCTGAATACATCGGCGGCACCTGCTGGATCGGACCACGGAAGCGTTCAAGAACCGCCTCCACGGCCTCGTCATCAAGATCCGGGACCGGGCGGCGATCAATGACTTGGCCTTCGGCATCTTCGCTGTCGGTGCTCACGCCAAGCTGGACGTGGGCCAGATAGCGTTTGTCGGCCTCAAGCAAAAACCCGGCCACTTTGGTGGCCTGTCCGAAACACAGAACCAGCAAGCCCGAAGCCATCGGATCGAGGGTACCGGCATGGCCGGCCTTGCGGATGCCGACCACGCGCTTGGCACGCGACAGAGCCGCATTTGAACTGATCCCTTTGGGCTTGTCGACCAGCATAATGCCGCCAGACTCGGGCGGCTTGTGGCTCTGAGACGATCTGTCCATGCTTTCCGGCCGGATGCTGGCTATAGCTCCCATCGCTAATCCTGATTGTGCCCGGCAAGAACCTCAGCTCTTGCGCCTGGTGGCGGCCAGCAGTTGCTCGATGCGGTCGCCACTTTCAGAAGAACTGTCGTGCACGAACTTGATGGTCGGGGTCAGGCGCAGACGGATGCGCTTGCCGAGCTGGTGACGGACCTGGCCGACGTGCTCATTGAGAAAAGCCAGGATCTCGGGCGCCTTTTCTGTCTCCAGCACGGCGATATACACCTTCGCGTGGGACAGATCGCGCGCGACTTCGGTGTCGGTTACGCTGATCAGGCCGCGCGGGATTTCGTACTCGAACTCACCGTGCACAATATCGGCCAGCTCACGGCGCAGCATCCCGGCAACACGTTCAGCCCGCGCGCTGCCCATCAGTCGAGAGTACGCTGCACTTCAAAGCGCTCGAAGCACTCGATCTGATCACCGGGCTTGACATCGTTGTACTGCTTGACGCCGATGCCGCACTCGGTGCCGGCCTGTACTTCACTGACGTCGTCCTTGAAGCGGCGCAGCGATTCGAGCTCACCTTCGTAGATCACCACGTTGTCGCGCAGCACGCGGATCGGGTTGGCCCGCTTGACCACACCTTCCACGACCAGGCAACCGGCGATGGCGCCGAGCTTGGATGACCGGAACACGTCCTTGACCTCGGCCAGGCCGATAATCTGCTCCTTGGTCTCGGTACCGAGCAGGCCGGTAATGGCCTTTTTTACATCGTCGATCGCTTCGTAGATGATGCTGTAGTAGTTGAGATCAAGGTCAGCTTCCTGAATCACCTTGCGCGCGCTGGCATCGGCACGCACGTTGAAGCCGATGATGATGGCTCCGGATGCCTGCGCCAGGGTGGCGTCGGACTCATTGATACCGCCAACTCCCGAAGCAACGACATTGACCGCAATCTCATCAGTGGACAGGCGAGTCAGCGAATCCCTGAGTGCTTCGACCGAGCCTTGTACATCGGCCTTGATCACCAGGTTGACGTTCTGCTGCTCTTCACTGCCCTCGCCCATGGTATCGAACAGGCTTTGCAGCTTGGCCGCCTGTTTCTCGGCCAGACGGCCTTCGCGCGCGGACTGCTTGCGCTGCTCCGCGGCGTCCTTGGCCTTGCGCTCATCGGCCACGGCCAGGACATCATCACCGGCATTCGGAACACCCGAAAGCCCCAGCACTTCGGCTGGAATGGACGGCCCGGCTTCCTCTATCGACTGTCCGGCCTCGTTGAACATGGCGCGCACGCGTCCGTATTCTTCGCCGGCCAGGATAATGTCGCCGCGGCGCAGGGTGCCGTCTTGAACCAGGATGGTGGCCACCGGACCGCGGCCCTTGTCGAGCGAAGATTCCACCACGACACCGCGACAGCGTCGGTCGGGGCTGGCCTTGAGTTCCAGAACCTCCGACTGCAGCAGAATGGCTTCGAGCAAATCGTCGATGCCTTCGCCGGTCATGGCCGAAACCGGCACGAAAATCTCCTGGCCGCCCCAGTCTTCCGGCACCACTTCTTCGGCTGCCAGCTCCGACTTGACCCGGTCTGGATCGGCCTCGGGCTTGTCAATCTTGTTGACCGCCACTATCAGCGGCACGCCAGCGGCGCGCGCGTGCTGAATGGCTTCCTTGGTCTGCGGCATGACGCCATCGTCGGCGGCCACCACCAGGATGACGATATCGGTCGCCTGGGCACCGCGCGCGCGCATGGCGGTAAAGGCCGCATGCCCGGGTGTGTCCAGGAACGTGACCACGCCGTTATCGGTCTCAACGTGATAAGCCCCGATATGTTGAGTGATTCCGCCATCCTCACCGGACGCCACCTTGGCACGGCGGATATGGTCAAGCAGCGAGGTCTTGCCATGATCCACATGGCCCATGACGGTGACCACCGGCGGCCTGGCAGCCAGTTCGCCCTCACCCGTATCTTCGTCTTGATCGACCAGTTCCCGCTCAATGCTCTTGTCTTCGGCTGCACGGGCGGAATGACCCATTTCCTCGACCACCAGGATGGCGGTGTCCTGATCAAGCGGCTGGTTGATGGTGACCATGGTGCCCATGTTCATCAGCACCTTGATCAGCTCGCCGGCCTTGACGGCCATCAGTTTGGCCAGATCGCCAACCGTGATGGTTTCGGGCACCTGGATTTCGCGCTTGACTGGAGCTGTCGGCTTCTGGAAGCCGTGTTCGGCGTCCACACTCGGCATCCGACCGGTGCGCAGACCGCCGGTGCGCTTGGGCTTGCGGCGCTTGGATTTCGGCGCAATGTGCAGCTCTTCACGACCGTAGCGGGTGGCCGCTTCGCCCTTCACCGCCTTGCCCTTGGCGGCCTTGCGTTCAGCCTCCTTCTGGGCGGCCTGACGGACGACCTTTTCTTCAACCTTGCGCTGAGCTTCGACTTCGGCGCGCTGACGCTCTTCTTCCTGGCGGCGCACACTTTCTTCGGCTTCGCGCTGCTGGCGCTGCTCCTCTTCAAGGCGCGCCTGCTCTTCGGTTTCCAGGCGGCGGCGCTCGGCTTCTTCTCGTTCGACGCGTTCGACTTCTTCACGCTGGCGTCGGGATTCTTCCAACGCCCGGGCGGCGGCTTCGCGCTCCGGATCGGCCTCCAGCTCTTCAGCAATCTCGCCACGCTTGACGTAGGTGCGCTGCTTGCGCACCTCGACATTGACCGTTCGCGAAGGCGCCGCACCGCGAGTTCGGGTGCGACCGGCACCGCCGCTGGGCACCTTGAGCTCGCTGACGCTCTTGCGCGTCAGAGTGACCTTGCGCGGCTGCTCGCCTGCCTCGCGCTCGTTCTTGCCGTGGGCCGAACGCAAATGGGCAAGCAGTTTGATTTTGTCGTCATTGGTCACCTCGGCATCGGCCGCATCGACCTCGATACCGGCCTCGTTGAGCTGGGTAATCAGACGATCGACGTCAACGCCCAACACGTCAGCGAGCTGTGTAACAGTGACCTGAGACATATATTCCTCGATCCTCGTTTATTCTTCGGCAAACCAGTGTGCGCGCGCCTTCATGATCAGATCGGCGGCCCGTTCGGCGTCAAGGTCCTTGACGTCTTCAAGCTCGTCGACTGAACACTCGGCCAGGTCATCGCGGCTGCGGATACCCTGCTCGGCCAGGCGATAGGCGATGGTGTCGGTCATCCCTTCCAGATCCAGCAGATCCTGCCTGGGCTTGTGATCCTCAAGCTTCTCTTCCGAAGCAATCAGCTGGGTCAGCAAGGCGTCGCGGGCACGCCGCCGGAGCTCGGCCACGATGTCTTCATCAAACTCCTCGATATCGAGCAGCTCACTTTCGGGCACGTAGGCCACTTCATCAATATTGGTAAAGCCTTCCTGAACCAGAATGCTGGCCAATTCTTCATCGACATCCAGCTTTTCCTTGAACATCGTCAGAATCGTCTGAGCCTCGGCTTCGCTTTTCTGCTCGGCATCTTCGATGGTCATGACGTTGAGCTGCCAGCCGGTCAGCTCGGAAGCCAAGCGCACGTTCTGGCCGCCACGGCCAATTGCCTGGGACAGACCTTCTTCCTCAACGGCAATGTCCATGCTCTGGGTTTCTTCATGGACCACGATGGAATGCACTTCAGCCGGCGCCATCGCATTGATCACGAACTGGGCCGGGTTCTCGTCCCACAGGATGATGTCAATGCGCTCGCCGGCCAACTCGTTGGAAACGGCCTGCACGCGTGAACCACGCATGCCGACGCAGGCACCGATCGGGTCGGTGCGGGCATCCAGGGCGTGTACGGCTATTTTGGCGCGTCGGCCCGCATCGCGTGCGGCACCCTTGATTTCAATCAGATCCTGGCCGATCTCAGGCACTTCGAGCTTGAACAGTTCGATCAGGAATTCCTTCATCGTCCGGCTGACGAACAGCTGCGGCCCGCGCACTTCCGGACGCACCTCGTATAGATAACCGCGGACCCGGTCGTTTACGCGCGCCGTTTCACCAGGAATGGTGTGACGCGACGGAATAAACGACTCGGCATTCTCGCCCAGATCCAGACTGATGCCGCCTTTTTCCATGCGCTTGATCTGCCCGCTGACGAGCTCTCCGACGCGGTCCTCATAGGCTTCAACCACCTTGGTTCGCTCGGCCTGACGGACGCGCTGGACGATTACCTGCTTGGCCGCCTGCGCGGCAATGCGGCCGAACTCGGGCGGCTCCATCGGCTCTTCGATGTAGTCACCGACTTCAAGTTCGGCATGGTGCTCGCGCGCCTCAGTCAGCCGAATCTGGCGATCCCCGGATTCAAGCTCGGCCTCTTCCTCATCATCGGAAATGACTTCCCAGCGCCGAAACGCCTCATACTCGCCGGTGCCTCGATCAATCGCCACGCGCACTTCAAGGTCTTCGGTCTGGCGCCGACGCGCAGCCGAAGCCAGCGCCGCCTCGATGGCCTCGAAGATCGTTTCGCGCGGCAAGTCCTTCTCGTTGGAGACGACCTCGACGACCTGCAAAATTTCCTTGCCCTTGCTCATGATTGCCTGATTCCGCAGTGACTCATTCCATTCACCATCAATCCCGTTTTTGCGCCAGCACGGCGTCCATGTCCGGAGCCAGGTTAGCGCGCTGAATGTCGGCCACAAGCAGTTCATGGTGCTCGCCGTCAACCTCCAGCTCCACGCGCTCATCGTCGGCCCGCAGAATTCGCCCCTTGAACTTGCGCCGGCCTTCAACCGGCACCGCCATCAGTACGCGGGCGTTCTCGCCGGCAAAGCGGGCAAACTGCGCACCGCCGAACAGCGGTCGTTCGATTCCTGGCGAGGACACCTCCAGGGTGTACTGCCCGCTGACCGGATCCTCAACGTCCAGCACGGCCGACACCTCGTGACTGACCCGCTCGCAGTCTTCCACGCCAATGCCGATCTCGGCCTGATCGATGTAAATCCGAATCAGCCGGTTTCTCGGATTGGACTGATACTCGACGCCGACGAACTCGTAACCGAGATCTTCCACCAGCGGCGTCAGCAGCGCCTCAAGTCTGTCGCTAACCGCCAAGGCAATCACTCCGGCCAAGAATGAAAAAAGCCCCTTAGACCAGGGGCTTTTATCGTGTCCAAAAAACCTGGTAGCGGGGGCAGGATTCGAACCTGCGACCTTCGGGTTATGAGCCCGACGAGCTGCCAGACTGCTCCACCCCGCAATCGAATGGGCGATTATAGCAAAGCCCAGTCTTAATGCAACCAAAATTGACATTCGATTGACCCTGACCCAGCACCTGGACCGGTGAAAGTTTGGGCCTCCGACGTTTTAGTTGCCGCGATCTTCCAGCTCATCAGTGCGCCGGCCGACCAGCCACCGGCGCAGGCCGCCAACAATGTACAGGCTCCAGGTGACGGCGGTAACCTCTCCGATCATCACCAAACGCCGGCCAAGGCCGCGCAGAACGCCAAATTTGTGCTCCTTGCTGCGATGATGAATACCTTCGATAAACTCAAAGCTCATCCCCCGACCGCCGTTTTTGGCAGTGTGATTCAGCGCCACTTCGATGCGAAATCCGCGTTTGTGCTCCGCTGGCAGTCGCTCCCACAGACTGCGGCGCACGGCGCGTTCGCCGCCGATGATCGGGGAAACTCGCATCCAGCGATTCAGCCAGACGGCGTTGCGTGCGCGCAGCCCGACGTGCATGTCGACCTGGCCGTCAAGCACCGGGGCGAGAATCCGGGTCACGGTGGCAAAGCTCAGACCGGTGATATCGGCATCGAGAAACAGCAACACATCGCCAGCAGTGGCGGCCACGCCCTCGTCAAGGGCGGCGGCCTTGCCCCGATTGCGCTCCAGGCGCACTACTCGGGCGCCGGCCTCGGCCGCCCGCTTGGCGGTGTCATCGGTCGATCCATCGTCGACCACGACAAGCTCGGCGACGTCGGGATGTCCGCGCACTTCGGCCACCACCTGGCCAACGGTCGAGGCCTCATTAAAGGCCGCTATGATGATTGAAACCATCGTTTCTTCAGCAGCAGTCCGACAATCAAATAAATAGCCACGGCGACGATGGCAAACATCAAAAAGGCCAGCTCAATGTGCTCCACCAGGTCTTCAAAATGCCTGACGGTACCGACCACACTCCACGCCAGGCCGGCAAGCAAAACCGTCACGGTCACCACGGCGAGCAGGTTGACCCACAGCCAGGAACCCGGCTGCATCCGCAAACTGCCGGCCAGCACCTGGGCGACGATGCGCGTGCCATAAACGAATTTGGACACAAAAAGCAGTGCAGCACCGTTGCGCGCAAATAGCTGCTCAAACCGGTCGAGGCGCTCGGCCGGCAGGCGTCGACTGATTTTCTTGACCGCCCGCGCCGGATACCAACGACCGAGCAAATACCACAGAAAATCGGACAGCATGCCGGCGAAAATGGCCACCGCGATGACCAGCAAGGCATCGAGTCGACCGGTCGCGGCCAGGTAAAGCGCAGGCAAAAGCACCATCTCACCGACGAGCAGGAGACCGATGAACAGCATCAGATAGGGGTACGCTGCAAAGATTTCCAGTGCTGGTTGAAGGCGTCCAACAAACTCTTGCATCTGACATTATCCAGGGAAGCTTTGATCGCACAAATAATCCGGCCAGACAATCGTAAGCCGGCCGGCGTGTAGAATTCGGAGCCTCACCCTCAACATACTACGCGACAGATGAAGCATTTACTATTGGCAGCCGCCGCGCTGCTCGCCGGCAGCGCGGCCGCCCAAACGCCTGAACTCCGCCAGATCATGGCCGACCCGCAGTGGATCGGGCCACCGGTCGAACAGACCTGGTGGCAGCTCGACGGCCAGGCCATCTATTACCGGGTTGAGCGCCCCGACAGCGCCTTGCACGACATCCATCGCGTCGACCTGGCCAGCGGCGAAGATCAGCTCCTCGACTATGCCGAGCAGGCCGGCATGGACGGAGCCGATCCCGTCATCCATCCGGCCAGCGGCCGGATCGTCTTTGTGCGTGACGGTAATCTGTTCGTTCGCAAACCCGATCAGGCTGAACTGATTCAGCTCACCCGCAGCACTCAAAGTGACTCCCGGCCCGCCTTCAGCCCCAACGGCGAACGGATCATTTTTCAGCGCGGCAATCAGTGGTGGATCCATGATTTGAGCGAGCGGATCAGTTGGCCGGCGAGCGATCTGCGTTTCGAAGCAGCGCCCGCCGCCGGACCCGATGAGCCGCTTGCCGGCCAGCAACTACGCTTGTTCGACAGTCTGCGTGACCGGCTCAACGAGCAGCGCGAAGCAATCGAGGAAGCCGAGCGGGCGGCCGCCGAAGATTCCAGTCGCTCGGCCGCGCCATGGTATCTGGGCAAGGGCAAGCAGCCTGGCCTGTCAGCACTGTCACCAAACGGCCGCTGGCTGCTGCTGGCCGTTCAGCCCGCCGCTCATGATGAGGGTCGCAGCGGCCGTATGCCGCACTATGTCACCCAGTCAGGCTATATCGATGTGGAAGACGTGCGCACCCGGGTCGGCCAGAATACTCCGGCGCCCAGCGCGCTGTGGCTGCTGGATCTGGAAACGCGCGAGCGCCACGAACTCGATTTGAGCACCCTGCCCGGTATTCAGACCGACCCGCTGGCCGAGCTCAAGAAGGCCCAGAATATTGACCCGCTGGGTGAAGGCGAGGCGCGCGAGCTCAGCATCACCGGTCTGGAATGGCACGCCGAGGGCAGGCTGGCGGCCGTGCAGCTACGCGCCATCGACAACAAGGATCGCTGGCTGGCAGTGATCGATGCCGGCGCCGAAGAACCGGCGCTGGAAAACCGCCACCGCCTCAGCGACCCGGCCTGGATCAACTGGTATTTCAATGATTTCGGCTGGATTCCAGGCAGCGAAACCCTGTGGCTTTTGTCAGAAGAATCCGGCTTCAGCCATTTCTACACCATTGGCGCGCGCAGCGGCCGACTGGCGCAGCACAGCCGCGGTGAATTCGAGGTCTTCGACCCGCTGGTCAGCGCAGATGGCCAGTCCGTCCTGGTGCTGGCCAACCGCGCCCATCCGGGCGAATACGATCTGTACCAGCTTGATCTTGGCCGCGAGCAGCTTGAGCGCATCACCGAACATGGCGGGATCGAGTCATTCAGGGTCCGCCCGGACGACGAAAAGGTCGCCCTGCTGCGCTATTCAGAAGCCTATCTACCGCCGCAGGCGGCGCTGGTCAATCTTGAAACCGGCGAGTTCCAGCCGCTGACCGATACCCGCAGCGCCGACTATCGGGCCATTGAATGGCAAATGCCGCAGATTGTGGCTGTGCCCTCCAGCCACGTCGATCGCCCGATCTGGTCCAAGTTCTATCCGGCGCGCAGCGAGCCGCCCCACGGTGGTGACCGGCACCCGATCGTGCTGTTCGTCCACGGCGCCGGCTATTTGCAGAACGTCTGGCAGCGCTATCCCAACTATTTTCGCGAACAGATGTTCCACAATCTGCTCACCGAGCGCGGCTATCACGTGCTTGACATGGATTTTCGCGCCAGCGCCGGCTACGGTCGCGACTGGCGCGCGGCCATCTACCGGCAGATGGGAACGCCTGAACTGGAAGACCTGGTTGACGGCGTAGCCTGGCTGGTCGAGGAACACGGCGGCGACCCGGATCGCGTCGGTCTCTACGGCGGCTCCTATGGCGGCTTCATGGCTTTCATGGCGCTGTTCAAAGCGCCCGATGTGTTCGCTGCCGGCGCCGCGCTGCGACCGGTGACCGACTGGAAACACTACAATCATTTTTATACCTCGAACATTCTCAATACGCCGGACGTGGACCCCGAAGCGTATCGGCGCAGCTCACCCATCGAGTTTGCCGAAGGCCTTGAGGGCCACTTGCTGATTGCCCACGGCATGATCGATGACAACGTCTTCTATCAGGATTCCGTGCGCCTGGCGCAGCGCCTGATCGAGCTGGAGAAAAACCACTGGGAGTTCGCCTCCTATCCGGTGGAACGGCACGGCTATACCCGGCCAGACAGTTGGCGCGACCAGTATTGGCGTATCCTGAACCTGTTCGAGACCACAATCGGGAGGAAATAGACCGCAATGAACGTATTCATCACCGGCAACAGCAGCGGCCTTGGGCTCGGAATGACTGAAGCCCTGCTGGAGCACGATGCCATCGTCTGGGGCATGAGCCGAAGCGGCTGCCCGCGGGCAGAGCACAATGACGACGGCATCCGCGACCGCAAGCAGGACATCGGCAACCTCAATGATCTTGAGGAAGGCCTGGAGCGCCTGCTGTCTGACTGCCTGCGACTCGACCTGGTGGTGCTCAACGCGGGCCTGCTCGGACGCATCCAGCCGCTGGCGCAAACCGACGTGCACGATCTGGAGCACCTGATGCGGGTCAACGTCTGGGCCAACAAGGTGATCCTCGACTGGCTGATCGAACGCCAGCTACCGGTTGACCAGATCGTTGCCATCTCGTCAGGTGCGGCGGTGAACATGAACTACGGCTGGGGCGGCTACTCCCTGTCCAAGGCCGCGCTGAACAATCTCATCAATCTGTACGCGCCCGAAATGCCGGACACCCACCTGATCGCACTGGCGCCCGGTCTGATCGACACCGGAATGCAGGACTATCTGTGCGGGGAGGTCGACAGCGACGCCTTCCCCTCCGTACAGAAACTCAAAGACGCGCGCGACAGCGACGCCATGCCGAAGCCAAGACAGGCCGCCGAGCAGATTCTCGACCTGCTCGACGACCTGAAAACCCGCTTTGAATCCGGGCAGTTCGTCGATATTCGCCAGCTCTGAGCTGGCGCGCTGGCATAATTCTGGCACAATTCGCGTATTACCTGATATCACCCAACCGGGCATTTAATTTGAGGTTTTCTCCATGATGGATTTCAAGATTGGTGAAGTGCTGAGCCTGATGGCCAGGACCGCACCTTTTCTGGTATTTCGTTTTCTGATTTATTTTGCGATTACTCTGGCCTACCTGCTGATGACCGGCGTTGGAGCCGGCGTTGGCTATGGCATCGGCATGGTCGGCGGTGAACCGGGCAGCTTCAGCTTCTTTGGCGGTCTGGTCGGATTCGGCATCATGTCGGTCGTCGCCTACCTGCTGCGCGAATACCTGCTGTACATGGTCAAGGCTGGCCATATCGCCGTACTGGTTGAACTCATGGAGGGCAAGGAGCTGCCGGGCGGCAAGGGTCAGATTGACTATGCCCAGAGCATCGTGCGCGAACGCTTTGCCGAATCCTCGGTGTTGTTCGGACTTGACCAGCTCATCAAGGGCGTGCTCAAGGCCTTCAACCGGGTGTTCTTTACCATCACCGCCTTTATCCCCATTCCCGGCATCCAGGGCGTGGTCAAGTTCATCAACACCGTGGTCAACCTGTCGCTGACCTATCTTGACGAGGTCATCCTCGCCTACAACATCCGCACCCGCTCGGAAAACCCCTGGCGCTCGGGCCAGACGGCGCTGATCCTGTATGCCCAGAACTACAAGACCTTCCTGAAAAATGCCTTCTGGCTGGCGCTGGTCGTTTGGGGCCTGACCTTGCTGGTCTTTGTGGCCATTCTCGCGCCGATGATTGGCCTGGTCACCGTAATTCCGGCGATGGCCGGTCCGCTGGCCCTGATTTTTGCTCTGGTCTTTGCCTGGGGCATCAAGCAGGCGGTCATCGAACCCATCGGCATGACCGCCCTGATGCAGGTGTTCTTCAAGGTCACCGAAGGCCAGGAAGCCAATCCCGAATGGGACGCCAAACTGAGCAAGGTTTCGAAGAAGTTTGGGGAGATCAAGAGCAAGGCCAGCAACTGGGATCGTGACAACAGCAGCAAAACTCCGCTGGAGGACCAGGTTTTGCCGAATGACCAGCCCCAGCCGCAGCCGGATCAGACCTGATCCACGGCTCGGCCTGACGCCACCCGTAAAACAACCAACCCGCCGGGACCACCCGGCATTAAAACAATAAAGCACCCTGCCCGCAGCCGCCGAGGCTGCGGGCCTCTTTATTCACTTGGATTCAAGCGCCATCAAGCGCCTTGGCGGCCGTGCGCCACGGCAACAGGGCATTGCGTTTGCGCGCCGGAAAAGCGCTGACGCTGCGCAGCGCGTTGATGTCGCCAAGCGCGTCATCATCGGGCCGCGCGGGATTATCCAGCAGATCAGCCAAGCGCTGTCCGGCCGCGGCCACTTCGTCGGCTGAGCGTCCCGGCAGCCATTCCATCAGCATTGAGGCGCTGGCCATGGTGATGGCGCAGGCTTCACCAGAAAAAGCGGCCTGGTCGATCACGCCCTCGACTACACGCAGCTCAATCAGAATATCGTCGCCGCACAAAGCGTCCTGCCCCCGGGCGCTGTGGGTCACGGTCGCCATGCGGCCGCGGTGCCGGGGCGAGCGGTTGTGTTCAAGAATGAGTTTTTGATAAAGCAGATCGAGCGCCATGGCGCAGGATTGTATCAATCCACTCAGGCCAGCATCTCCCGCGCCTTGCCCAGCGCGGCAATAAAAACATCGATTTCACTGCGCAGATTGTAGGGCGCAAACGACACTCTGGCCGTGGCCGGCACGCCAAAAAACTGCATCACCGGCATGGCGCAGTGATGACCGGTGCGGATGGCGACGCCAAAGCGGTCAACGATGGTGCCGATATCGTTGGGATGTGCGCCCTCCAGGGTGAAGGAGATCACCGGCCCCTTGTCGGCAGCCTGGCCAACGATGGTCAGGCCCTTGATGGCCTGCATCTGTTCGGTGGCATAGTCGAGTAACTGCTGCTCGTATGCGGCCATCGCCTCAACGCCGGTTTCTTCAATGAACTCGACCGCCTTGCCAAAGCCGATCGCGCCGGAAATATTCGGGGTTCCGGCCTCGAAGCGATGGGGCAGATCGTTGAAGCTCGTTTCATCGAAGCTGACCCGATTGATCATTTCACCGCCACCCTGCCAGGGAGGCATGTCTTCGAGTATGGATTCGCGCGCCCACAGCGCGCCGATTCCGGTCGGCCCGTACATTTTATGGGCGGAAATGCAGTAAAAATCACAGCCCAGGGCCTGCACATCCACGGCCATATGCGGGGTGGCCTGAGCGCCGTCGATCAGAACCGGCACATCGCGCTGCCTGGCGATGCGGCAGACCTCGGCAACCGGATTGACAGTTCCCAGCGCATTCGAAACATGAACCAGGCCGATCAATCGGGTCCGTTCGTTGATCCGGGCTTCGAGCTCGTCGAGCCGTAGTTCACCACGCTCATTGATGGGTACGACCCGGAGCTTCGCGCCGGTCTGGCCGCACAGCAGCTGCCATGGCACGATATTGGCGTGATGCTCCATGTGGCTGACCAAAATTTCATCGCCGGGCTTCAGGCGCGGGCGCAGATAGGCCTGGGCGACCAGATTGATCGCTTCAGTTGTCCCGCGGGTAAAAATCATTTCGCGGATCGAGCGGGCATTGAGGAGGCGCCGCACTGACTCGCGCGCGGCCTCAAATGCCTCGGAGGCTTCGACTGAAAGCTGGTGTACGCCGCGATGGACGTTGGCGTTGTAGCGGCGATAAAAATCGTCCATCGCCGCAATGACTTTCAGCGGGCGCTGGGCGGTGGCCGCGTTGTCGAAATAAACCAGGGGACGGCCGTGAACCTGGCGTTCAAGCACCGGGAACTGCTCGCGCAGGGCCATCGCATCAAGGCACTGCCCCGGCTTCGGCTCATGATCTGTTGATTGAATGGTGTGCATCACACCGTCGTCAAAGCGCGGCTTCAAGATCGTGGCGCAGCCAGTTTCTCAAGGTCTCGTCGGCCAGTCGCTCCAGCGGCTCGGCGGCGAAACCGAGCTTGAGCAGGGTATTGGCGTCTTCGGCGGCAATCCCCCGAGAGCGCAAATAAAATAGCGCTTCTTCATCAAGCTGGCCGATGGTTGCGCCGTGTGCTGCGGTGACTTCCTCGGAGTAGATCTCCAGCTCCGGCTTGGCGTTGATGCGCGCTTTCTCACCCAGCGGCAGACTGCCAATGTTCAGGTTGGAATGGCTGTCGTCGGCATCGGGATGAATGTGCACACGCCCGTTGAGCACGCCCACTCCATTACCGTCAGCCAGGACGCGGAAGACCTCACGGCTGTTGGTGTGGCCGGTTTGGTGCTCAAGCGTGGTGTGATAATCGACGTGCTGGCCGGAGCCAATCACGACGGTACCGTCAATCTCTGCGCTGGCGCCCGGTTCGGCAAGTACCAGCTTGAGATCCTGGCGCCCCAGGCGCATGCCGGTGTCGAGTATGTGCGCCCGGTAGTTGGCGTCGCGGCCCAGCTCCACGCGGGTTTGTCCGAGACCGAGCTGCTCGCCGCCGGAGCGGCGCATGATGTGCGCAAGCGCGGCGGCGCGGCCGACGCGCATGGTCGTGACGATATTGACCAGGCCATCACCGCCCCCGGACTGCAGCTCGATGACGGTGGCCGAAACCTGGTCAGCCAACTCAATGAACAGACGCGGGTGCACGGCGGCGCTGAAATCCTCGCTGGTGGTCGTTGCCACCACCAGCGGCAATGCCTGGGTGGTATCGATGCGCAGGTGCCAGGCCTCAGCAAAGCAGGCCTGGTTGAGCCAGGCAAAAGCGTCTTCGCGCCCGCCCAGGGGCTGATCGGCAAACAGCTCGGGGCTGGCCGGCTGCAGGCTGACCCCCTCGGGCAGCGTCAGCCCATCGGCTTCAAGAATTCCGTTGCCAAAATGCAGCACCCAGGCGTCGAACGGCAGTTCGGGCGGCTGAGCCGGCGATCCGCTGGCCGTGGTGAAGCGACGCTCGTTGAGCAGGCGCAAAGGCGTGTATTTCCAGGCCTCGGTCTTGCGGTCCGGAAAGCCGGTCTGCATCAGGGCGCGCCGGGCCTCCTGGCGCAGCCGGGAAAACCGGTCTGCAGCCGGCTGCCGGGCCATCAGTTGATCGGCGCTCGCACTCATATTCATGTTCAGACGCCGCTCGCTTCAAGGTGGGCATAGCCTTCCACTTCAAGCCGCTCGACCAGCTCTTTGCCGCCGGTTTGAACAATCCGGCCTGACGACAGGACGTGCACATGGTCAGGCTCAAGGTAATCGAGCAAGCGCTGGTAGTGGGTAATCACGACGAAGCTGCGTTCGGAATCGCGCAGGCGATTGATGCCGTCGGCCACCAGTCGCAAGGCGTCGATATCCAGGCCGGAATCGGTTTCATCGAGAACTGCCAGGCGAGGCTGAAGCACGGCCATCTGGACAATCTCGTTGCGCTTTTTTTCGCCGCCGGAAAAGCCCTCATTGACGGCCCGCTTGAGCAGGTTATCGTCCATGCCCAGCTCAGCCAGCATGCCGCGCACCGTTTTCAGAAAGTTCATCGAATCAACCGGCTCTTCGCCACGCGCCTTCCTTTGCGCGTTCAGCGCCGCGCGCAGAAAATAGGCGTTGTTGACGCCCGGAATCTCGACCGGATACTGAAAGGCCAGAAACAGCCCGGCGGCGGCGCGCTCTTCGGGCTCCATGTCGACCAGGTCGCGACCGTCAAACTTGATCGAACCCTGGGTAATGTCATAGCCGCCTCGCCCGGCCAAAGCATAGCCAAGCGTCGACTTGCCCGAACCGTTCGGGCCCATGATGGCGTGCAATTCGCCACGCCCAACCTCAAGGTCCAGGCCTTTGAGAATCTCCTTGCCGTCAACACTGGTGTGCAGGTTTTTGATCTTGAGCATTGCTGTCTATATCCGTCTGGTTCTGTGGTCCACCGAGGCTGGCAATTCGTTTCGACGCATCAACCCACCGCCCCTTCAAGCGAAATTTCCAGTAGCGCCTTGGCTTCCACCGCAAATTCCATCGGCAGCTCCCTGAACACTTCCTTGCAGAAGCCATCGACGATCAGGGCCACGGCCTCTTCCTCGTCCAGGCCCCGCGAACGACAGTAGAAAAGCTGGTCATCGCCGATTTTGGAAGTGGTTGCTTCGTGCTCGACCTTGGCCGTGGGATTGAATGATTCAATGTAAGGGAAGGTGTGTGCGCCGCAGGTCTTGCCGATCAGCAAAGAATCGCACTGGGTGTAGTTGCGCGCATTTTCGGCCCGACCTGCCATGCGCACCAGGCCGCGGTAGCTGTTCTGACTTTTGCCGGCTGAAATGCCCTTTGCAATGATCTTGCTGGTCGTGTTTCGACCCAGATGAATCATCTTGGTGCCAGTATCGGCCTGCTGATGGTTGTGGGTCAGGGCCACCGAGTAAAACTCGCCGGAAGATCGGTCACCGCGCAAAATGCACGAGGGGTATTTCCAGGTAATGGCCGATCCGGTCTCCACCTGGGTCCAGGTAATGCGCGCATCGTCTTCGCGGCAGTCCCCGCGCTTGGTCACGAAGTTGTAGATCCCGCCCTTGCCGTTTTCGTCGCCCGGATACCAGTTCTGCACCGTGGAATACTTGATATGGGCCCGCTCTTTGGCGACCAGCTCGACCACCGCCGCATGCAGCTGGTTCTCGTCGCGCATCGGCGCGGTGCAACCTTCCAGGTAGCTGACGTGACTGCCCGGCTCGGCGATGATCAGAGTGCGCTCGAACTGACCGGTATCGCGGGCGTTGATGCGGAAATAGGTCGACAGCTCCATTGGGCAGCGCGTGTCTTTCGGGATATACACGAACGAGCCGTCGGTGAACACCGCCGAGTTCAGCGCGGCAAAATAATTATCGCCGGGCGGCACAACCGAACCCAGGTACTCGCGCACCAGGTCGGGATGCTCTTGCACCGCTTCGGAAAAGCTGCAGAAAATCACACCCGCCTCAAGCAGCTCTTTCTGAAAGGTGGTCCCGACCGACACCGAGTCGAACACTGCGTCCACGGCCACGCCGGCCAGGCGCCCCCGCTCGTGCAGCGGCACGCCCAGCTTGTCGAAGGTTTCGAGCAGCTTGGGGTCGACCTCATCAAGACTTTTGGGTCGGTTCTCCTGCTTTGGCGCAGCGTAGTAGTGAATCTTTTGGAAGTCGATCGACGGAATCTTCAGGTGCGCCCAGTCCGGCCCCACCATCTTCTGCCAGCGATGAAAAGCCCGCAGGCGCCATTCCAGCAGCCACTCAGGTTCGTTCTTCTTCGCCGAGATCATGGCAATGATCTCTTCGTTCAGGCCGGCGGGCACCCGATCTTCATCAATCTCGGTGTAAAACCCGGCCTTGTAGCGCTGCTGAATGTATTCCTGGACCTGTTCGGTGGTCTGACTCATGACAATCCCGTTGGTTGTTCAGCCATTACTTCGGCGCGAATGGCAATGCGGCGCGATGAAGGCTCAGCCAGATCGGCGAGGCTCAGACCCGCCAGGGCGTTCTCAACCACCTGGCCGATCTTTTGCCAGTTGCTGCGCAGGCCGCAGCCTGCTTCAAAGGAACACAGCCCCGGTTCAAGCCCGCACTCCGTCAGCGCAATCGGTCCTTCCATGGCGCTGACGATGGCCACCACGGATATGTCCTCCGGTGCACTGGCCAGGCGGTAACCGCCGTTGACGCCGCGCACCGAGTTGACCAGCCCGGCACGCGCCAGGGTCTTGAGCACCTTGGCGACGGTCGGCGGCTCAAGCCGGCTAAGCTCGGCCAGACGGCTGGTGGGGACACAATCCTCCCGCCGATGCGCCAGCTCGGCCAGCAGAACCGTTGCGTAATCAGTAAGCTTGCTGATTCTGAGCATGAAAGATCATCATCATGGGCCACCCCATCATTATGCAGGCGCGACCCCGATGAAACAAGACCAATTCAGTACCTGATTACGCATGTGTCCCGGCCATTGCCAGGGCCGAAACCAGAACAACAGCAAATTCAATGACTTGCCTGCATTTTGTGGAAGGGGTGCGGTTTCGCCGAAGGCGAAGAAGCGCTCCCGGAATGCCGTAGCGCATGGCACCTGGTCACAAAGGCTATTTTTCTGCCAGTCCTCAGCCCCGTGCCAGACGTGCACCATCTCGATGATCTCTTCGCTGATTCGATAGACGAGGATGTAAGGGGTGCCACGAACTACCCATTCGCGAGTGCCACTGTGTAAACCGTGAGATGGCCACCACGGCGGTTTTGATGATGTCCTGGAACTAGCATTGTTGGCCAGTCCATTAATCCAGCAGCCCACGCTGAAACAACGCGCTTTGGCCCGGCCCTGGTCCACTCAAACCCTGCTACACTCGCTGCGTTGGATCAGGCCAGCAGAGCGGCTATGCCGAGTACGGATTTCAGTTTCAGCCTCCAGCCAGAACGCATCGCAAGCGGGGAAGATGGCCCGGCCTGCCTGGCCCTGCCCTACGCCGCGCGGATGCTCGACTCGCAGTCGGTTGCCGTGCAGATCAGCGGCGGGAGCACAAGCCGCGTTCTGCCGCTGCCTCTGGTTCAGATTCTCAGCCAGTGCAACCGGCTGCGCCGTCCGAATGAGCATATCAGCCAGGTCATCCAGGCGCTGCGCGCGCCCGAGTCACAGCGTGGCGAAATCCGGCGCGGCCTCGACCAACTGCTTGAACAGGGCCTGCTGCTGAGCGACGCGGCACTGCTTGAACGCATGGCCAGATCGCCGGCCGGACCCGGTCCGGCCCCCATCGAGGCCCTGTTTATTCGTAGCTGCGGGCGGCCGACGACGCTGCGTCGCCTGCTTCAATCGCTGATTGCCCGACCGCTGCCGGACGAGTTGACTCACTGCATCGTCCTCGACGACAGCCGACAGGCCAGCGAACAGGCCGAAATCCGCCGTCTGGTTGAAGAATTCGCGCCACAACTTTCGGGCCGCCTGCGCCTGGTTGATCGCACACAGCGGCAGCGCCTGCTGGAATCCATCACCCAGCGCGCCGAAATCAAGCCGGAGCAGCTCAACTGGCTGGTTGACGGCGATCCCGACGACCCGGCGCCGAGCTACGGCGCCAGCCTCAACCTCGCTCTGCTGCTCGGCGCCGGTCTGAACATCGGCATGCTTGATGACGATGCCACACTCGACGCCTTCACCCTGCCCGACAGTAAAGAATCGCCCGGCTTTCGCCGCCGCCAGTCCGCCCGTATCCACTTTCCCGAACCAGACTGGTCGCTGCCCGGAACGTATTACGCGCCGCTTGCTGAGCATCCACTTGCAGCTCATGGTGCAATACTCGGCGGCAGCGCGGCCGCGCTGGCGAAAAACGCGGATTCGGGCAATGCCCAGGAACTGCTGGCCGATCTCGACCCCCAGCTACTCCATTTTCTGTCCGGCCCGACCCGGGTTCGCCTGTCAAGCAGCGGCACCCTGGGTGACCCGGGAACCCGCTCGATGCACTGGCTGCTGGCCGCAGAACCAGCCCAGCTTCAGCCGCTGCTGGAAAGCCCCGAACGCGGCCGGGCTCTGTTCGATCAGCGCCGCCTGGCGCGCTCGGCGAGCCGCCCCGAGCTGAACATGGCCTTTGCCCTGATGACCACCACCCTGACCGGTATCGACAACCGTGAGCTGCTGCTGCCCACTCAGGCGCGCGGGGCGAATGAAGACATGCTGTTCGGCGCACTGACCGGCTTTTTGCATCCCGGCACGCTGCACTGCGGCCTGCCGCATATGCTGTTTCATCAGCGCCCCGACCCACGGCGCTGGCAGGCTGAAGGTTTCGAGCGCGGGCGCTCTTTCAACCGTGCCGGATTTTTGACCCGCGTCATCGAAGAGCTGACGCGCAGCAGCCAGGCCACGGATACCGAGCGGCGGCTTGATCTGCTTGGCGCAACGTTTCGTGATCAGGGCGCAAGCAGCAATCTGCGCGAGAAACTTGAAGCTGGTCTGATCAACAGCCGGGCCGATTTGAGCGAGCAGCTGGACAGCACGCGTCGAGCCCTCCGCCCGCCGCCCTGGCTGGACCAGAACTACCAGCGCGCCCTGAAAGCACAGCACACGACAAGCCCGAAAGATAAAGTCGGCCTGGATCAACTGGCAGCCGAACTGCCAGCTTTTCTGGATCGCTATGCCGCCGCCTTGAGCACCTGGCCTCAGGCCTGGCAGACTTGCCGCATGCTCGGCCTCACAAAGCTTGTGGAACTCGCTCGATGAGCGCGGACCCGCGCCGGGAAATGGCCGAAAGCTGGGCTGCCGAACAGCTCGGGTGGCGCGACTTTGACAGCCAGACGGTGGCCAGCGACGCCAGCGCCCGGCGCTATTTTCGTCTCAGCCACGGCGATCAGACCCGACTGGTCATGGACGCCCCACCCGAGCATGAAAACACCCGCGCCTTTGTCGATATCGCCGCGCGCCTGGCATCCTGTGGCGTGCACGTGCCGCAAATCTTTGCCCACGATCCTGAGCGCGGCCTGATTCTGCTTGGTGATCTCGGCCACCAGCCATTCCATCACATTCTTGATCAGGCCAATGCCGACACGCTGTTCAACGATGCAGTCGACACGCTGATCCGCATTCAGCTCAAGGCCGACACCACTGGCCTGCCCGACTACGACCCGGCCTTGCTGCTGGCTGAGCTGGCTCTATTTCCTGACTGGTTTCTGGCCCGACACTGGCGGATCGAACCCAGCGAAGACGAGCTCGATGCCTGGGATATGGTCTGCGCCAACCTGCTGCGCTGGGCGCTTGATCAGGCCCAGGTGTTCTGCCACCGCGACTACATGCCGCGCAACCTGCTGCTCAACGAGCCGAACCCGGGCATCATTGATTTTCAGGATGCCGTGCGTGGCCCGATCAGCTACGATCCGGTCTGCCTGTTCCGCGACGCGTTTTTAAGTTGGCCGCCACAGCGTGTGGATGCCTGGCTGGAAGACTATCGTCAACGCGCGCTGGCCGCCGGCCTGGCCGTCCCTGAAGACCCTGAAATGTGGCGCCGTAGCTGCGATTTCATCGGCGTCCATCGCCATCTGAAAGTGATTGGCATCTTTGCCCGAATTCGCTACCGCGACGGCAAGCCCCGATACCTGGAAGACAGCCCGCGCTTTTTTCGCTATCTCGAACAGGCCATCGGCCGCAACCACGAGCTCATCGAGCTCCAGCACCTGCTGACGGTCTGGCGCGGCCGACGCCGGATGCCTCACTGAGCGCGAGTATGTTGATGCTGTCATGAAAGCCATGATTCTGGCTGCCGGGCGCGGCGAGCGCTTGCGTCCGCTGACCGACAGCGTGCCAAAGCCGCTCATCAGGATTGGCGGCAAGGCCTTGATCGTGCGCCACCTCGAAGCCCTGGCCGAAGCGGGCTTTTCCGATATCGTTATCAACCTGGCCTGGCTGGGCGAGCAGATTCAGCACGCGTTGGGCGACGGCCGCTCGTTCGGTCTGAGCATTCGCTACAGCCGTGAGCCAACCGCGCTGGAGACTGCCGGCGGCATCATCCAGGCCCTGCCGCTGCTCGGTGACCAGCCTTTCGTCGTTATCAGCGCCGATGTGTTGACCGACTATTCCTTGAACAGGTTGCCTGCCTCTCTCGACGGCCTGGCCCATCTGGTGCTGGTCGACAATCCGCCCCATCACCCCGACGGGGATTTTGCGCTGGATGGCAGGCAGATCAAGCTGAGCGAATCCGGGCGCCTGACTTTCAGCGGAATCGCCGTATTCGACCCGGCCCTGTTGACTGGCCTGACACCGGGCCGAAGAGCGCTCAGACCGGTGCTGGAAGCAGCCATCGCCGCCGGTCAGGTCAGCGGCGAGCGCTATGGCGGGCTGTGGGCCGACGTCGGCACGCCCGAACGCCTGGCCGCGGCTGAGCAATCCTAGCCCGGATGTTTCATCAATTGCGCCCGCCCTCGCTTGAACCTTGCCCGCACACGGGATTTTCCTCAGTCGGGCGTATGGCCTGATACGCCACTTCTTCGGAAAAATCCGTGTGCGAACAATGTCCTGCACGATCATCGTGCGCATTCATGAAACATCCGGGCTGGCCTTCATCAGTACAGGAAGCCTGATCCCGCAGGCGCTGCCAGTTGGGCAGACCGTTTTCACCGGCCAGCTTCGCGGCCGCCTCGCCCAACGGCGGCAGTGCCTCGACAATGGCGTGAAAAATGAGGTTTTGCTCGATCACGCCCCACAGCAGATCCGCACCAGCGCCGCGCGCATACAACGGCACATCTTCACCCGAGTGGCTGCCTGACCACAGATTGAAACCGGCTTCCTGGGTAAAATCCGGATCGGCCGGATCGATGCGCGCAAAATCAGGCCGTTGCCCGCCCCGATAACCGGGACCGTGGGTATAGGCCAGCACCGTCAACGGGATGCCGTCGGCGTCGCGCCGCAGCCTGTCTTCAGCCGGCCCTTCACCGGGCTGTACAGCCAGACCGGCAATCGGATTGCCACGCTCACCATAGGCGCCGAAGGTGAGCGCATGGGCATGATCGGCGGTGACAATAATAAGGGTGTCATCACCGGTCATTTCGTCGGCCACACGCACCGCGTCGGCAAAGGCGATGGTATCGGTCAGCGCGCGCCAGGCATTGTTGTAGTGGTGGGCATGGTCAATGCGACCGCCTTCGACCATCAGGAAAAAGCCGCGCTCGTCATCGGCCAGCAGCTCCAGGCTTTTGCGGGTCATCTCGGCCAGCGAGGGCTCACCGGCCACATCATCGGCCCGGTCATGCTCGTACTGCATGTGGCTGGACTCGAACAGGCCAAACACGGGGCCAGGCTGTGCGCCCGAAAGCGCGTTGAAGCCTTCAAGGTTCCAGACATAGCGGCCTTCCGTATGGCGCTCCTGCCACTCCCTGATCAAATTTCGGCCGTCGCCGCGGTGGCCGCGCTGGTCCGGGTCTTCCGGATCGCGCTCCTTGCCGGGCAAAAAGGCACGCCGACCGCCGCCGAAAACCACGTCAATTGGACCCAGCCCCCCTTTGTCAGAATAGTCGATCAACTGAAGGGCAATGTCTCTGCAGCCGGCTTCGCGCGCATCCGGCGGCATGCCACGATCCGTCTCCCAGTTGCGGTCAACCGTGCGCGCGTACAAAGCGGCCGGCGTGGCGTGGGTAATGCGCGTAGTGGTGACAATGCCGCTGCGCAGACCGGCGAGCTGGGCCAGGTCAAGCAGGGTCACGCGCTCGCTGCCGGCCTGTGAGGCACAGTCACCGCGCCGCGCGTTTTGATCCACCGCGATTGCGCCGGCAAAGGTTTTCACGCCGGTGGTCATGGCCGTCATCGTGCCGGCCGAGTCCGGAGTCTGCTGATTGCTGTTGTAGGTCTTGACCAGGGCGGTGTGACGAAAACGCTCGAAATGCAGGTAATTTTCCTCGCCCGGCTCGCCGCGCAACTGACCATCGAGAATGCGCGCCGCGGCTACCGTGGCCAGGCTCATGCCATCACCAACGAACAGAATAACGTTGCGGGCCGGCGCAGCCGAAGGATTCGCTGCCGCCCGCTCGGCAATCTGCGCTTGAGCCGTCCGGTACCAGCCTTCCGGCCCGGAATGAGCCCACAAGGTCGCCGCCGGCAGGACCAGCCCCACAAAAACGCTGCCCAGCAAGGGAAATCGCTTCATGTTGCCATTGTATCAAGCACGGTTACCGGCTTATTACCCGATGGGCATCTGAAAGTGTCGAAAAATAACGGTTTACGCTTTACGGTGGGCGGGTAGGCATGATGGCCGTTCACCCGCAAACCGTGAAACGTCTTCCTTCCTTGCGTCCGGACCCGGCCTGCCGCTACACTTTGGGGCGTTCATCTGAGGGATTCCCATGACGGTTCGAATCGGCATCATCCGGGAGAGCGCTGCCGGGGAACGGCGTGTGGCGCTGGATCCGCCCACCGCGGCGCGCCTGCTTCAGGCTGGCCATAAGCTCTTGATCGAGTCCGGTGCCGGCACGCAGGCCGGGCATCCGGATTCGGCCTGGTCAGACTGCGAAATGCTGGATGACCCGCTCGGCGTGGCCGCTCAGGTTGACGTGCTGCTGTGCGTGCGGCGGCCATCGGTGGCAGTGCTGGAAAAGCTCAAATCCGGCGCGCTGGTCATTGGCCAGTTGGCGCCGCATCAGAATTTTGACGAGCTCCGGCCGGCGATAGAAAACGGCGTGTCGCTGCTGAGCATGGAGCTGGTACCGCGCATCACCCGCGCCCAGGCCATGGACGTGCTCAGCTCCCAGGCGACGGTTGCCGGCTACAAGGCGGTAATTATTGCTGCCGACATCGCGCCGCGGCTGTTTCCGATGCTGACCACGGCCGCCGGTACGCTGCGCCCGGCCAAGGCGGTGGTGATCGGCGCTGGCGTAGCCGGCCTGCAGGCGATTGCGACGGCCCGGCGGCTGGGTGCGCAGGTGGAGGCGTATGACATTCGTGCCGCCGCGCGCGAGCAGGTTGAGTCACTCGGCGCAAAAATGATTGACACCGGCGTGGACGCCGAATCCAAGGGCGGCTATGCGCGCGAACTCACCGACGAGGAGCGCCAGCAGCAGGCCGATGTGCTGGCCGAACACCTGGCCCGGGCCGATGTGGTGATTTCCACCGCCGCCATTCCCGGCCGACCGGCACCGAAAATCATTACCGAGGCGATGGTCAGCGCCATGAAGCCCGGTTCGGTGATCGTCGATCTGGCCGCCGAATCGGGCGGCAACTGCGAACTGACCCGACCCGGCGAAACAGTGGATCATCACGGCGTACTGGTCGACGGACCGCTGAACCTGGCCAGCCGGGCGGCGCTGCATTCCTCGGAAATGTATGCCAGGAACATCAACAATCTGCTCGCCCTGATGCTGACCGAGGACGGGCTGACGATTGATACCGAAGACGAAATCATCGCCGGCTGTCTGCTTGCCCACGGCGGTCAGGTCGTTCACGACAACTTCAAGTAACCACACCAGGGATCGGGGTCGACAGACCTCAGCCTGAACAGGAGAAGATGGGAATGGAAGGCTGGATCGCTCTGTATATCTTCATGCTGGCGGCGTTTACCGGGGTCGAGGTGATCCGACGGGTGCCGTCCATCCTGCATACGCCGCTGATGTCTGGCTCGAACTTCATCCACGGGATTGTTGTGGTCGGCGGCATGGTCGTGCTGGGCATGGCCGAAACCAACACCGAAATCATCATCGGCTTCATTGCCGTTTTTCTCGGGGCCGGCAACGCCGTGGGCGGCTACGTGGTGACCGAACGCATGCTTGACATGTTCAAGGCTTCGGGCCCGAAAAAAGACAGCCGGCCCGAAGACAGCCGGCCTGAATCAAACAAGGACTAGCCCATGCTCCCCGGACTGGAATTCATCGTACCCGCGGTCTATTTTGCTGCCGCGGTGATGTTCATCTACGGCCTCAAGGGCATGAGCTCACCGGTCACCGCCCGGCAAGGCATGACCTGGGCCGGCGTGGCCATGCTGCTGGCGGTTCTGGTGACCTTTGCTCACCCCAGTGTCGAAGGCAACTACGGGCTGATGATCCTTGCCCTGGTGTCAGCCTCGGCGCTGGCCTGGTGGTGGGCGCGCATCGTTGCCATGACCAATATGCCGCAGATGATTGCGCTGTACAACGGCATGGGCGGCGGTTCAGCGGCGGCGATTGCCGCAATCGAGCTGCTCAAACTGTACTCCGGTGAGGTGAGCATGCCAACGACCACCGTGCTGGTGGCCAGTTTCGGCGCCATCATCGGTTCGATTGCCTTTTCCGGCTCGCTGATCGCCTTCGCCAAACTGCAGGGCTGGCTGCGCAAAAGCTGGCGCTTTCCGGGCCAGCAGTTCGTCAACCTGATGGTCTTTGCTGCCACCGTCGGCATCGCCATCTACATTCTTGTCGAAGGACCAAACCCGGCTCTGCTGGCGGTCTTCTTTGCCCTCGCCCTGCTCGCCGGAATTTTGATCACGGTGCCGATTGGCGGGGCCGATATGCCGGTGGTGATCTCGCTGTACAACGCGCTGACCGGCATTGCCGTAGGCTTCAAGGGCTATGTGCTTGAAATCCCGGCGCTGATGATAGCCGGCATCGTGGTCGGCGCCGCTGGCGGCCTGCTCACCCAGCTCATGGCCAAGGCGATGAACCGATCGCTGACCAACGTGCTGTTCGCCGGCTTTGGCAAGGCCGACGAAGACGCCACCGGTGCGACGACGGAAGGCGAGATGAAATCCATCGATGCCAACGACGCCGCCATTCAGATGGCCTATGCAGAGAAGGTCATCATCGTGCCCGGCTACGGCATGGCGGTCGCCCAGGCCCAGCACAAGATCTGGGAGTTGACCGACATTCTGAGAAGCCGTGGCGTCAAAGTCAGTTTTGCCATCCACCCGGTTGCCGGCCGCATGCCCGGCCACATGAACGTGCTGCTGGCCGAAGCGGGCGTACCCTACGATCTGATCTACGATCTGGAAGACATCAATGCCCAGTTCCCAACCACCGATGTGGCTCTGGTAATCGGTGCCAACGATGTGGTCAACCCGGCCGCACGCAAGGATTCATCGAGCCCGATTTTCGGCATGCCCATTCTGGACGTCGACCGGGCCCGCAACTGCATCGTCATCAAGCGCGGCCAGGGCACGGGTTTTTCAGGCATCGAGAACCTGCTGTTTTTCGAGGACAATACCCGCATGCTCTACGGCGATGCGCAGAAGGTCGCGCAGGCCCTGATCAGCGCCGTCAAGGCGCTCGGCTGACGGCGCAGCTCGGCTTCCAACGCACGATCATGCTGGCCTGTACAGCGCAATTTCCGCTTGACAAGTGTGCTGGTGTTGTATAACACTACATGCCATATTTCCGACTGAATACCCCTGGAGGGTCACCATGATTCGCAAAATTGTCGTTTTCGGCCTGTGCGCCGTCTTTCTGGCCGGCTGCGGCCGCGACGAGGCCGATTCCTCATCTGCCACCGTTGCCGTAGCTCCGTCAGGAGATGCGGCCACCACGCCGTTTGCCCGGATCAGCGCCGACACACCCTGGCTGTTTGCCAATCTGGAGCCGATGCCCGACGCGCTCAGCGAAGTACTCTGGGAACCGCTGCAGGCAATGGCCGAATACAATCGCGAGACCTATACCAGCCTGGCCGAAGAGCTCGACGACGCGCCGGTGCTGGCCGCCGTGCTACGCGAAATTGCCGCCATCGACAGCCTGGAAGCGTTGGCCGAGCGTGGTCTGGACCCCAACGGTTACTGGGCCTTCCACGGCGTGTCGCTGTACCCGTTTGCCAACTGGGAGATCAGCGATACCGTCGCCTTCCGGGCCATGCTGGAGCGGATTATTGCCGACGCCGGCGATCGCGCGATCTGGCGCCAGGTGGACGGCACCGAGCTGCTCTGGATGCCCATAGAGAACCTGGGTCTGGCCATCGGCTGGGATGAGCACTTCGCAACCGTCGCGCTGATTCCCGACCACCCTGTCCTGCTGCGCCGGGTTGCCAACCTTGACGGCCCCGACGAAGCCTACGATCCGGCCGAGCTGGCCCGTTTTGCCAACGAGCGCGGCTACACGCCCTGGGGCGCCGGATATATCGATTCGGAGCACGTGGTTAATGAGCTGCTCGACGGCGACGATGAAATACTCAGCGTAGTGCGGATGGAAAGCCGGCTGTCCGAGATTGCCGGCGACCCGGCCTGCCGCAGCGAACTGGATACCCTGGTTGAACTCTTCCCGCGCACCAGCCTGGGCTATACCACGCTCAATGAGCGCCTCATGGCGTTCGACATGACCGTCGAGACCGATCCTGACTTTGCCGCGCGCCTGCAACGCGTGGCCGACACCCCGGTCAGCCTGACCGGCCAGCGTGCTGAGCTATTCAGTTTCGGCACGGCGATCAATATCGTTGCAGCGCGTGATTTTGCTCGCCAACTGGTCGCCGGCTGGGTCGAGAATCCACCGCAGTGTCAGCTCTTCAGCCAGGTGCGCGAGCAGGCCGAAAACTGGCAAAGGGGGCTCAACCAGCCAATTCCGCCGATCGTGACCAATTTTTACGGCCTGCGCGCAAAAATCGACCAGATCATGTTCGACGAGAACAGCTCGGTCGAGGCGGCAACCGGCACACTCGCTTTCATGATGCGCAATCCGCAGATGATGCTCGGCATGGCCCAGATGTTCTCACCGGAGCTCGCCGCACTACAGCTCGAAGTCGGCAGTGAGCCGCAGCCGATTCCCGAGGGCGTCATTCCCTATTTGCCGGAAGGAATCCAGGCGTTTCTGGCCGTGGCCAACGGTGGACTGGGAATCGCTGTAGGCGAAGCCCAGCGCAGTCGTCTGCTTGAAGATCTTGCGCCCGGTAATGGCGATGACGCCGTGTTCAGCTACGGCTTCCACCTGGCCAACTATGCCCAGGCACTCGAAGGCCTGCTTTCGGAGATGCGCTCGGAACTGGAAGAGATGGGCCAGGACGGCGCCATCCAGAACGCTGATCCGACGGCATCCCTGTCGGCCCTGGCCGAGATTTACGACTACACCACCGCCAGCGTGCACCTGAGCCCGCGCGGCATCGAATTCCGCAGCGAACTACTGCTCAAGGAGTAGATTTGGTCGAGTTCCCGCAGGCCGTCAAGGCTTGCGGGAATTGCGGTCAAACGGGACCGCGCTCAATCGTCGCCGTCGAGCGCTGCTTTGACAAGCTGAACCGACAGCGTCCGCCGCTCCGTCAGCGCGCGCCCCGCTGCCCGCTCAACCAGTTCGGCGATGTGCCCGGCATTGCGCGGCGCGCGACTGAGCAGGTATTCCACCAAGCCGCGACCCAGGGCCACTTCATGCTCGGCGGCAAGCTGCCTGATCAGCCTGGCAAGATCCGGTTCGTCGAGCGGCTTGAGGCTCAGGCGCGTGGCCTGGGCCAGGCGGGAACGTAGATCAGGCAGGATGAAGCGCTCGCGGCTGGAGCCGCTCATGACCAGTGTCGTGCGCTCGGCCAGCCAGCGATTGAGCGCGTTGAACAAATCGCGCTCAGCGCTCGGATCACCGGCCAGCGAATCGACATCGTCAAGTACGATCAAGTCAGCCATTGCCTGGTCGAGCAGGGGCCGCTGATTGGCTTCGCGCAAGGCCATGAACAGCGCACGATGTCCACGCCGACAGCGCTCCGCAAACAGCGCGGCCAGCAGATGGGAGCGCCCTGCACCGCCGGGGCCACCAACAAAGGTCCAGCTTCCTGGTTCCAGCCCGTCGGCCAGGGTGGCCACGACCGCACGATTGTCACCAACGATAAAATTGTCAAAGCGCGGTCGGCGCGGCGGCTTCAGGGCCAGTGGTAGCTGGTCGCGACTCATCGCCGGATGCTCAGGACGGAGGCTGATGCCGAGCACGGCGGCGAGTCTGGCTGACCTTGACCGCCCGGCCGATCCAGATCCACAGATACTGGGCCAGTGTCACCAGCACCAGCACGCCGACCAGCCAGACCAGCCCAATCTGGGCTTCACGCGGCAGCGGAAAGCCGGCCAGGCGAACCAGCACGAACCACATCAGAAACACCTGACAGAAGGTGTTGAAGCGTGATAGCTGAGTAGGCTCGGCATTGAAGGCTTCAAAGCGGTAGTAATAAATAAAACCGCCGATGACAATCACTAAATCACGGAAAATCACCAGCCCGATCAGCAGCCAGGGCAGCTCGCCGAGCCAGCCCAAAGTCAGGTAGCTGGCCATCATCAGCAGCTTGTCGGCGAGCGGATCGAAGACGCTGCCCCAGCGGCTCTGCCATGAATAGCGACGCGCCAGCCAGCCGTCGAGCAGATCCGACAGGCCGGCGAAAATTGCCAGGAACAGTGCCCACTGGAACTCGCCGATCAGCAGCAGCCAGACTAACGGCACCACAACCACCATCCGGGCGATGGTGAGCAGATTGGGAATGTCGCGGGCCTTCAATAGCTCAACCTGAAATGAAGTTGTCCATCCGGCGTGCGTCGCTCCAGCCTGAGCAGGCCACCGAGCTGCAGATAGGTTTCAATACGGTCTCCGGCGCTGATCAGTTCAAAATCAACGTGCCGGCCCTCGGCGCCGAGCACCTGCAGTGACTCGATCATGCTCAGCCCTTCGAGATGACGAAGCACCTCGGCGTACTGGACCTCATCGACAATGCCGTCGACGCGAATCCTGAGCTGCCGGGACTCGCCGGCGCCCGCGCTGACAGCCCAGCGCGCGGCAAGCTGAGAGGCGAGCTGCTTCAGGCCCGCCTCAATCAACTCGCGGGGATGATCACCGCTGTGATTGCGCCCGCCGTCCTGGCCTTCAACCCGCCAGCGCCAGCGCGCGTTCCACCCCGGCTCACTGCCCGCCGGACGCTGCGCGCGCAGATCAAGCATGGCAATCACGCCGGCGCCGTAGCGCTGCGCCGCTTCCTCGGCTGCGCCAAGAAACCCGCCGCGCACATCCTCAAGTGTGACCTCACTCATGTCGAGCGCATCACCGAGCGGGCGCAAGATGTCAAGACCGATGGTTCGCGCCGTTTCGATGACGGCAAACTCAAGCTGCGCTGCATCGAGCAGACGGCTGCCCTCCTCGTCTTCAATGGCCATCCACAGCAACACCGCCGGCCGTTCCCGGCCCCAGCGCGGCAAGCCGCGCGCATGCAACAGGGCGTTGACCGCCGGGGCATCAAACTCGACCTGCAGGCGCAGGACCTGATCACGCTGACCATCCTCATCCATGACCTGGCGATTGATCAACTGCTGCGACAGAATCAGACGATCCAGATCCGCCGCCCCCAGGCCCGTTTCGGCCACCAGTGAGGTATCAAAACGACCGGTCAGCCGGGCCAGCACCTCGTCGAGCGCCTGAAGCTGCTCGGCCGCGCTCACTCGGCTGCGATCCTCAAGTGTTGTCTCACCCACGTACAGCGACGCGGCCACGGCCGATGGAGCCGTAGAGCACAACAAAAACAGCATGAGCAGGGTTCTGGTCATCATCGAAGCAAAGATAGCACAGCCGGGCACAGGCTCAGTGGCCGCGTGAGGCGCCCAGCGCTGGGCCGCAAGCGATCAGCCAACGCGTTCGATGGCGGTATCCGTCATAATAGGCAGTTCCATTTCAACCGGCCCGGCTTTCCCTGGAAATGAGCGAGAAGAACCCTCCCTCCCTGAGCTACCGTGACTCAGGCGTTGATATCGATGCCGGCAACGCGCTGGTTGAACGCATCAAGCCTCTGGTTGCCGCCGCTTCCCGCCCTGAAGTGCTCGGCGGCCTGGGCGGATTCGGCGGCCTGTTTCATCTCGGCGATCGCTACCGGGACCCGGTGCTGGTATCCGGGACGGACGGTGTTGGCACCAAGCTGCTGCTGGCCCGCGAGCTGGGGCGCCACGACAGTATCGGTATCGATCTGGTGGCCATGTGCGTCAACGATATTCTGGTTTGCGGCGCCGAACCGCTGTTTTTTCTTGACTACTTCGCCTGTGGCCGGCTGGACGTCGATACCGCAGCAGCGGTGGTCGCCGGCATTGCCGCAGGCTGCCAGCAGGCCGGCTGCGCCCTGATCGGCGGCGAAACCGCCGAGATGCCGGGAATGTACGGCGACGGTGAATACGACCTGGCCGGATTCGCCGTCGGCGCAGTCGAGCGCGAGAGCCTGATCGACGGCAGCGGCATTGATACC
This sequence comes from uncultured Wenzhouxiangella sp., assembly GCA_937876395.1. GTDB lineage: Bacteria > Pseudomonadota > Gammaproteobacteria > Xanthomonadales > Wenzhouxiangellaceae > Wenzhouxiangella. The sequence continues at coordinate 36,963 of CALEIM010000077.1, forward strand.
GACTGTGTCGTGCTCGGCCTGGCTTCCAGCGGACCGCACAGCAACGGTTACTCGCTGATTCGCAAGGTTCTCGAAATCTCCGGCGCACCGCTGTCGGCCCGCCTGGGGGAGCAAACCCTGGGCGATGCGCTGCTGGCGCCAACCCGTATCTATGTGCCGCAGATCCAGCGCCTGCCTGGCCAGCACCGGATTGCCGGCATGGCGCATATCACCGGCGGCGGTCTGACTGAAAACATCGTCCGCGTGCTGCCCGACAAGTTCGGCCTGGAAATCGATCTTTCCGGCTGGTCAGCGCCGCCGGTCTTTGACTGGCTCCAGCAGGCCGGCGGCATCAGCGATGTGGAAATGCGGCGCACCTTCAACCTGGGCATCGGTTTTGCCCTGATCGTGCCGGAAAGCGAGGCCGCCGCCGTGGCCGAAACGCTGGCGGAACCGGCCCCGGTGATCGGCCGCGTCGTCCACCGCGGCACTGGCGAACGACTGCACTACCTCTAGTGGCCCGAGAAGGCGCCAGACTGGTCGTCCTGATTTCCGGCCGGGGCAGCAATCTTCGGGCCATCCACGGTGCAATCGAAGACGCGCGCCTTGATGCGCGTATTGCGGCCGTGATCAGCGACCGACCGACGGCCGCCGGCCTGGACTTCGCCGCCGCAGCAGGCCTCGACACGGTGACGCTGGACCGCCGCCGGTTTCCTGATCGGGCCGGCTTTGAGTCGACCCTGGACTCGGCCCTCTCCGGCTTTCGACCAGACTGGATCGTGCTGGCCGGCTTCATGCGCGTGCTCGGCAACGATCTGGTCGCCCGCCATCTTGGACGCATGATCAATATTCACCCTTCCCTGCTGCCCAGACACCGCGGCCTGGGCACCCATCGACGGGCACTGGAATCGGGCGATACGGAACACGGCAGCAGCGTCCATTTCGTGACTCCGCAGCTCGACGCCGGGCCGGTGATCAGCCGGGCGCGCATCAACATCTCGCCCGGTGATTCAGCCGATACGCTGGCAGAACGTCTGTTACCGCTGGAACATCGCCTGTATCCGGCTACACTGGCACTTTTGTGCAAGCACCGGGTCGAACTGAACCATGATTTCGTTTACATTGACGAACAGCCGCTCGCGGAGCCACTGGAACTTGACCGTAATCTGGGTCCTGATGGCCGCCTGCTCGGGTCTGGCCCTGGCCGCTGAACCAGTGCCCATCCCGGCCCACGAGGCGCGCTATGAGGTGCTGCGTCACGGCAACAAGATCGGTGAGCTGGAAGTCAGCCTGGAGCAACTCGAAAACGGCGTCTGGTACTACCGCTCGGACACTCAGGCAACCGCCTGGTGGGTGCGGGCGCTGAACGTCTCGGCGGAAGAATCAGCGCATTTCGTGTGGCGCGGCAAGCAAATCATGATGCTCACCTACCACCACGCCCAGCACGCGCCGGCCAATAACCGCTATTTCCAGCACCGCACCGACTGGCAAGCCGGAACCACCGAAATACGCACCGAGCGCGGTCAGCAAACCATCGAACTGGTTGCCAACCTGGTCGACCCCTTGAGCCTGCGCCTGCAAATGGCGGTCAACCTGGCCGATGAGTCCCGGCAGCGCGAAACCCAGAGCTTTACCCTGCTCGACCGCGACGAAGTCAAGCCGCAGCAATACGCCTACGATGGAGCGGAAGAGCAGAACCTGCCGGCCGGCTGTTTTGAAACGATCCGCATGCGGCGCATTGAAGACCCCGAATCTCGCAAAACCAACCTGAGCTGGCATGCCGCCGATTTCGAGTGGATGCCGGTACGCATCCTGCGCCGCGAAGACGACAAGGACCGACTCGATATCCGCCTGATCAGCACGAACCTGTCGCTGGACGGCTGCTGAAGCCTTGCGAGACTCGTATAATCGACGACACGCCTATCGCGGAGAGCCACCATGCGTCGATTTGCCAGCCTTATTGCCCTTACCGTTTTCATCGCCGGCTGCTCGGTCAATCCGGTCACCGGTGAACGGAACTTCAGCCTCTACGACGAAAACTGGGAGATGCAGGTCGGTCAACAGCAGTACGCGCCGCTGCGCCAGGCCCAGGGCGGCGATTTTGTGCTTGAGCCGGCCGTTGTCAACTATGTCCAGCGCGTCGGCCAGTCGGTCGCTGAGCACGCCGACCGCGACCTGCCGTATGAAT
>CALEIM010000078.1 GCA_937876395.1 uncultured Wenzhouxiangella sp.
AATTCCCAAGGAAATGCTGCCGGTGGTCGACAAGCCGCTGATCCAGTACGCGGTCGAAGAAGCGGTGGCCGCCGGGGCACGCCGCCTGGTGTTTGTTACCGGACGGACCAAGAACGCCATTGCGGATCATTTCGATATGGCCTACGAGCTGGAAACCGAGCTTGAGCAGCGCAGCAAACACGAGCTGCTTGCCCTGGCCCGCGACACCCTTCCAGACGGCGTCGAGTGCATCTACGTCCGGCAGCGCCAGGCGCTGGGACTGGGTCACGCGGTTTTGTGTACCCGCTCGCTGGTCAGCGGCGACAGCTTCGGCCTGATTCTGCCCGATGACCTGATTGATAATCCGAACGACCCGGCGCTGGCCCAACTGGTTCGTCATCACGTTCAAAGCGGCGCTTCGGTGATTGGCGTTCACGAGGTTGCGCCGGAGCAATCCCGCTCCTACGGTATGGTTGACGCTGAGCCGTTCCAGGGCCACAGTGCGCGCATTCGTGCGGTGGTTGAAAAGCCCGAGCCGGCCGATGCGCCGTCGAACCTGGCCATCGTCGGACGCTACGTGCTCAGCACGCGAATTTTCGAGCTGCTCGAAGACACGGCCGCCGATAAAGGCGGCGAGATCCAGATTACCGACGCCATTGCCACACTGCTGAACGAGCAGCCGGTGGATGCCTACCGCTACCAGGGCCGCCACCACGACTGCGGGTCCAGACTCGGCTTCCTGCAGGCCAGCGTTGATCTGGGCTGCCGGCACCCCGAGCTGGGTGAGACGTTTTCAGCCTGGCTTGCCGAGCGCTGATCCAGGGTTACCTGGACGCTGCCGGCCTGACCGGTGTTTCCCAAAATAAAATTTTTATGCAAAAGGTTGTGCTACATGCCATTGACTGAACTGCTGCCCCAGGTGCGCGAGGCCGTTGCCGAGGCCGGCGCGGCGATCATGGACATCTACCGTGATCCGGGCCATATCAAAGTGCTGGACAAGGCCGACCAATCACCGCTCACCGAGGCCGATCTGGCGGCCAATCGAATCCTGGTCGACCGGCTGCAGGCGATGCGCCCGGACACGCCGATATTGTCCGAAGAATCCCGCCAGGCGCCGTGGTCGGAGCGCAAACATTGGTCGGAACTGTGGATTGTCGACCCGCTCGACGGCACGCGCGAATTTATCAAGCGCAACGGCGAGTTCACCGTCAACGTGGCCTTGGTGCGTGAGCACAAACCGGTGCTTGGCGTGGTTTATGCGCCGGCCCTGGATCGCTGGTACTTCGCCTCCGTTGACGACGGCGCCTGGCGCAAGGACGACGAGCGCGCGGCGGTGCCCATCAAGGTCGGCCACAAGCAGTTTGATCGCCCCTGGCAGGTGGTTGGCAGCCGCTCCCACCGGTCGCCTGCGGTTGAGGACTTCCTGGCCCGCCTGGGCGCGGCTGAATTCATGGCCATGGGCAGCTCACTCAAGCTGTGCCTGGTTGCCGACGGTTCGGCCGATATCTATCCTCGCCTCGGGCCGACCAGCGAATGGGATACCTGCGCGGCCCAGGCCGTAGTCGAGGCCGCTGGCGGGCAGGTGGTCAACGCCGAAACCGGCGTGCCGCTGAGCTACAACGCCCGCGAGGAGCTGCTCAACCCCGCATTTATCGTCTGCCGGAAGCCTCAAGCCGAGTGGTTTGAGGCAACGGCCAGCCGCTGAGAGATCAGGAACCAGCCGATTTGACGCCCTTGTTCAGGGTCGTGGCCAGGCCCGCGACCACGCCGCCGATATCGGAAAGCTCGGCTGGCAGGATGAGCGTGTTGGTTTCGCGCGCCAGATTGCCGAATTCCTTAACGTACTGCTCGGCAATTCGCAGGCTGACGGCGTCAGTGCCGCCGGGCTGATTGATGGCCACGGCGATGCGCTCGATGCCGCCGGCCGTGGCCTCGGCGATCATGCGAATTTCCTCGGCGCGTCCTTTGGCCTCGTTGATCTGCTTTTGCATGTCGCCTTCGGATACGTTGATGGTTTCCTGCTTGCGACCTTCCGAGACGTTGATCTTGGCTTCGCGGGCGCCTTCTGACTCGGCCACCACCGCCCGCCGCTCGCGCTCGGCGCGCATCTGCTTTTCGAGTGCATCACGGATGGTTTCGGGCAAGACAATGTCAGCCACCTCGTAGCGCAGCACCTTGATACCCCAGGGCTCGGATGCCTCGGAAAGAACTTCGACCACTTTTTCGTTGATGAGAACCCGTTCCTCGAAACTTTTGTCGAGATCGGTTTTGCCGATCACCGAGCGCAGCGTGGTCTGGGCAAGCTGGATGGCGGCAAAGCGATAATCCTCAATGCCATAGGACGCCAGGCGGGCATCCATGACCTGCATGTAGATCACGCCGTCGACGTGGATCTGGATATTGTCCTTGGTCACGCAGGCCTGCTGCGGTACATCAATCGCTTCTTCCTTGAGGGTGTGCTTGTAAGCCACCTTGTCAATGAACGGGATGAGCAGATGAAAGCCGGCGTCGAGCACGCTGTGAAAGCGGCCCAGCCGCTCGATTACGTAGGCTGAGCGCTGCGGAACGATCTGGGCGGTCTTGACGACGGCCACAATCACGATCAGCAGAATAATCAGGGAAAGGATGGTTGCGAAGTCCATTGGATTGCGTCCTTGGGCTAAAGAGTTTAAGTCGGAGAATCAGTCTTGGATTGGTCGGTGAGAGGAAACCAGCACGGTGATGCCGCGATGGCCGATAATCCAGGCGGTGTCGCCTGCTTTGAGTTCGCCGTCCTCGCATTCGGCCTTCCAGTCGGCGCCGCTCAAACGGACCCGGCCAACACCGTCCTGGAAATCGCGGGAAACTCGAACTCGCTCACCGCGAGTGGCGATCAACTGCTGGTCGCCGTCCCAGCGATCCGAGACCTTGCCGCGAAACCAGACGCGAATTTTTTCACGCGCGAACAGCAGTGAGCCAACCGACAGAACGGCAAAAACGAGCACCTGCTCCGGCAGGCCGTTGAGCAGGCCGAGGGCCGTGGCCAGGCCGACCAGAATGGCGCCGACGCCAAAGAAAACCGCGACGATGCCGGTAAAAAAGAATTCTGACAGGATCAGCAGCGCACCAAGAATCAGCCAGAACCAGGATAGGTCGATCATCTGCACAAGTCTCCCTTGAAAATCACCGCAAGCCCGCCCGGACCCACACCGAGACCGATTATAGTAACCCGATTATCTGATTGCCTGGCCCAAGCTTTTCGCAATGTCTCTGGTTTCCATTCGTAAACTCGATTTCAGCATCGGTGGTCCGCTCCTGCTCGACGGCGTGGGTCTCGATATCGAAGCCAACGAGCGCATTGCCCTGGTGGGTCGCAATGGGGCCGGCAAGTCAACCTTGCTGAAGCTGATTGCTGGCCAGATCGAGGCCGATGATGGCCAGATCGTGCGTGCCGACGGTCTGCGCGTGGCCAGCCTCAGGCAGGAAGTGCCCGGCGATGAGCGCGGCAGCGTATTCCAGTGGGTTGCCGCGGGCCTGGGGGATGTGGGTGAGCTGCTGGCCGAATTTCACCGCATCAGCCAGGGCGAATTCGACGCCGATGCCCTGGCCGCGGACCACCGAACGGTTGAGGCGGG
>CALEIM010000079.1 GCA_937876395.1 uncultured Wenzhouxiangella sp.
GGGAGCCACGGCGCTCTTCTTCACCGGCGGTGATCAGTTCCGCCTCACCACCCTGATCTCCGGCACGCCCTTCGGTGAGTTGATCCGAGATAGGCACAACAGCGGCAACTTCCTCATCGCGGGCACCAGCGCGGGCGCCACGGCGATGGGCAGCGTGATGAGCTTCTCGACGCGCATCCCGAGGGCGCCACCGGTCCACGACATGTTGTTGAGCGTGATGCGGGCCATCTCGGCGAAGCAGGCCCAGTTCGGGTCGAGCTCGAAATCCCAATGCGAAAGGTTGTTCGGCTCGTTCCAAAGCTCGAGCCACTCGAAATGCCGGCCGTGCGCCGTGATCATGATGTCGAGAAAATCGGCGTAGGCTTTCGGGTCGCGCGGCGGCGCCGAGCTCTTGGCCGCCACGCCGAGGGAGGGCGGCGTGTAGGTGAAGCAGGGCAACAGCTCGACCTTGCGCGCCAGGCGCGGCAACAGCCAGTCGTACCACGCGCGCCCTCCGGCCGTGTGGCACTCGGCCCAGGAAATCCCTGTACGCAGCCGCTCGATGCCGGCGACGCCGACGATGCCCTGCCGGACCAGTTCGTCCTCAAGCGTGCCGGTGGCCCGCCAGTTCGACGCCCGCGGCGATGACGTGCCGGTCCAGCGCCCGGGTGACCACGCCCGACTCCAGCGGCTCGCGCAGCACTTCAAGCACATGGCGCGAATACTCGGGAAGTTCATCCAGGAACAAAATTCCGGCGTGGGCCAAAGAGATTTCGCCGGGACGCGGTTTTGAGCCGCCACCGACCAAAGCGACGCCGGATGCGGTGTGATGAGGTGATCTGAATCGCCGCCGCCGCCAAGTGGTCGGGTCGAACTCCTGCCCGGCGACCGAGGCGATGGCAGCCGCTTCGAGTGCCTCGTCTTCATCCATCGGCGGCAAAATGCCGGGCAGACGCGAGGCCAGCAGGGTTTTGCCGGTGCCCGGCGGGCCAATCAGCAACAGATTATGGCCGCCGGCAGCGGCAATCTCCAGCGCCCGGCGCGGACGATGCTGGCCAAGCACTTCGCTCAGATCAGCCAGGTTTTCGTCGGCCCTGCACTCGACCGGGGCAGGGCGCGCCAGGGCCTGTTGCCCGTTGAGCGCGGCGGCCACCTCGCACAAGGACTCAGCCAGATAGACCTCGGCATCGCGGACCAGGCCGGCTTCCTCGGCATTGGCGCGTGGCAGCACCAGTTTGCGGCCCTGTTCGCGTGCTTTGAGAATCGCCGGCAGGGCGCCCTTGATGGCCCGCAGGCGTCCGGTCAGAGACAGTTCACCCAGAAACTCCCAGTCATCAAGGGCCGCGTCGCTGACCTGCCCGGAGGCCGCCAGCACGCCAATGGCAATCGGCAAATCAAAGCGCGCGCCTTCCTTGGGCAGATCGGCCGGTGCCAGTGAGACGGTTGTGCGCCAGGAGGGCAGCTTGAATTCGGAGTTCTTCATCGCCGCGCGCACCCGATCCTTGCTCTCGCGCACGGCTGTTTCCGGCAATCCGACAATGGTAAAGCCGGGCAAGCCCGAACTCAGATTGACTTCGCACAGCACCTGCGGCGCTTCGATACCGACAGCGGCGCGTGAAAGTGTGGTGGCCAGACCCATGATCGAACTCTCGCTGGTGATTTCCGAATGACATGGTGCCGGATGGGTCAACAAGAAGACGATGGCAATGCCGCGCCAATTTATGTAGGAAGTTTGCTGATACTTCCGATGGCATTAGTGTGGATGCGGGTTGGAACGGATTTGACAGAAGTGGGAATCGTTTGACTGTCGGCAGATGGTGTATTAGTGTTCCCGGTCACGTAGCAATCTCAGCCAGTGCCGAGCTCAGAATTTCTTGAAACCGCAGACTTCGCAGCTTGACAGGATGATTGATTCTGCGGGCAGGCTCAAAAGCCTCTTGCCAGGGGTCGCAAAAGGAACAGAAAACAAGCGCAGAAAGAACGAAAGACATCAGTCACGAAATACATGAAAGGCATGAAACAGATCTTTTTTCGTGCCTTTCATGTATTTCGTGGTTCCGGGTTTTGATCCTGGCACCGGCTGAGACAACGAGCACAAAAAGCAGAGCCAGATATTCTGGTTTAAACAATAACTAACAGCCACTGACTTACGAGGGGTATCCATGAAGTCAGGCAACAAGCTCATCACAATTACATTCATTTTTAGCACAGCGCTGGCCATGGTGGTTCCTGCCAGCGCCAACATCGTCCGAGACGTTGACTATAGCCTGATGAACGACCCAGGCAGCATCGAGGTGACTCCGGAATCGCTGTCGGCCACGGTTGGCCTGGATTCCACCGTCGACCTCGATCTCGATGTGGCCAATCTGGGTCTGGGTGCGCTCGATTGGTCGATCGTGGATCCTTCCGACGGACCGGGCCAGCCCGATTCATTGATCGGCTTCAACTTCACCGTGTCTTCTGCGAGCACGCCTGATCCGCAGGGCTGGCAGCGCATTGGTGAACTAGAAGGTTTGCTCGACGAGGTCTATGACGACACCGGCGCCCTGACCGGCATCCACTTCGAATGGGGTGGTGTGGATCCAAGCGGGGGTCTGCTGTACCTGAGTTTGGGCGCTCTGGCAGCCGATGCCGTGCCGATGTATGACTACGATCTATCGGGCATGACCGGCTACGGATTCCGTTCGGATGGTCGATTTTTCATGGAGCTGAGCAATCTGCAGCCGAACTCCGACTACGAGTACTGGATGGTTGCCTACCGGGGCGACGCCGACTTCGACAACCGGGTGGAAGTGAGCGACGGCGATGACATCAATGCCTTCGAATTCAATCAGACTATCACCGAAGACCAGCAGAATGGCGGTCGCTTCGTGATCAACGAAGCGATCAGCGACGACACTCAGGACTTCAATGACCTGAGCTATGTCGCGCGCAGCAGCTCAGGCGGCACCATTCGTATTGAGTGGGAAGGGGACACTGATCTCAGCGCGGTGATTGGCGCCTTCGCCATTCGCCCGGCAGTAGCGCGCTGCCAGTTGCCGGAATGGCTGACAGCTGACCCGCAAAGCGGCACCATTGATGCCGGTGATCCGTCGCACGGCGTGACCACCACCCTCAATCCGACCGGGTTTGCTCCGGGCGAGTACCAGGCAAACCTGTGTTTCCAAAGCAGCGATCCGGTCAAGCCGATCGTCGAAGTTCCGGTCACCATGACCGCCGAGCTGCCGGCGGCTTGGAGCACGATTACCGGCACCGTGACCAGCCCGGGCTACTGCGGTACCGATCCATATGCGCTGGTCGGTGCCAGCGTGGATATTGCTGGCAACATGGGCAGCTACAGCGTCGTGACCGACGAAAATGGGTTCTATGAAATTTATCTTTCCGAAGATGAAAGCCCGCTGACGATTACCGCCAGTGCTGTCAACCATCGGAGTGAAACGATCAACGTGGCATTCAGCGCCGGGGACGTGGTTCAGGCGGATATTGATCTGACTCTGGAGTCTGGCTGTGCCACCGTCGAGCCCGAAGCGATCAGTGAAAGCGTGAGCCTTTCAGGCCTGCGCACTGTTCCGTTGATCATCGGCAACGAGGCGGGCACGGCCGACCTGAACTGGAGCATTGGCGAGGCAGAGCCCTCCGTGGTGCATCTGGACCTGGGTAACGGCGGCCCAGTCGTTATCGAGTCGGGATCGAGCGGAGAGCTGGCTTCGGCCGTGCCTTCATTGGCGAGCGGGCCAACGACAGTCAGCGGTCCGCTGCCGTATTCCCGCGACGGTACGATCGAGCTGGTTCTGGACGATGGCACGGCCGATAACCAAATTGGCCTCGTCGGTGGTGGGCAGCTCATCTGGCTTAACCGCTTCACACCTGATCCTGCGGCCTATCCCTTTACCCTTGACGAAGTGCAGGTGCTTTTCGACACGGCCTCTGGAGTGAACGTGGGCGAGGTCATTGACATCTATGTCTACCAAGATCCCGATGGCAACCCCGCCAATGGTGCAGACTTTGCTGGCTCGGCAACAGGCCAGACCATTCAGGTGCTCGATGCTTTCTCGAGCTATGCGGTGAACATCACTTTGCACGGCCCGGGCGATGTACTTATTGCGGTCGTTAACCGGGATTCAACGGCAGCCGACCAACTCCCAGCAAGCATGGATCAAACGGACAGCCAGGGTCGTTCCTGGATTGGCTTTGGCGGAACGCTGGATGACCCGCCTGTGTTGCCGCCGGACACTTTTGATGTCATTGACAGCAACGGCTACCCTGGTAACTGGATGATTCGTGGCTATGGCTCCACTGGCGGCTGTAGCTCACCAACGGAAGTGCCGTGGTTGAGCGTGTCGCCGGATTCGGGCACAGTCGGTGCCGGTGACAGCGGTGAAACCATGGTGACGATTGACGGCAGCCTGCTGGCCGAAGGCCTGAATGAAGCGCTGCTGTGCCTGAATTCCGACGATAGCCAGAATCTGGTCATCGAGATTCCGGTCAGCGTTGAAGGTCTGAATATTCCGGCCGGTGAACTGGCAGTCGATCCGGTTGAACTGGGCTTTGGCCGCGTGCTGTCAGGCCGCGACGCCACGCTGAGCTTTGCCGTGTCCAACCAGGCCCCGACCGGCGCCAGCGCTCTGATACTTGACAGCCTGAGCCTGATCGACGGCGTTGAATTCGCCATCAGCGGCGGCGATTGTGCCGTGAACACGGTGCTCGAACCGGGCGAAAGCTGCCTGGTTGAAGTGACCTTCGCGCCGCATACCGAAGGTGCGCTGATTGACCAGGCGGAAGTGCTCGCCGATGGTCAGCAGGTTTTCGTGGAATTGAACGGCATGGGTGCCGTGGCTGGTGGTCTGGGCGTTCTGTGGTTCGACCCGGATGAGTATGACTTCGGCAGCGTGGTGCCGGGTGAGTCCACCAGCATGGAACTCCTCTTGAGGAACATGGTTCCGAGTAACATTAACGAGGCGGCAATTGCACTTGACAGCCTGACCCTGACTGGCAGCAGCACCTATGTTGTGACCGGCGGCAGTTGTGAAGTTGGAGTCACGATACTTGAGTGGATGGAGAGCTGCACCATTGAAGTCACCTTCAGCCCAATAGCTCCTGGCGAGGCCCTGGCCACGGTGCAGGCTGAGGGCACTATGGGTGAATCTGACACAGCCACCCTGATCGGCACCGGTGAATTCGAGCCGGATCCGGCAGTGCTTCTGGTCGACCCGAGCGAACTGGACTTTGGCGAGGTTGACTTGGCCGAGAGCGCAAGCTCAAGCTTCACCATCAGCAATGTTGCTGCACAAGGTGCCCACAGTCTGGAACTCTCCGTACTGGATTTGGTGGCTGATTCCGAGTTCACCGTCACTGGAGGTGACTGCCATGTGGGAATCGTGCTTGAGCCGGGCGAATCCTGCTTTGTTGAAGTGACCTTCACCCCGTCGGCAACCGATAGCTACAACGGCCGGGTGGATGTTCTTGCCATCGATGGCCAGAGTGCAACCGTAATGCTCTCGGGTGAAGGGGTACAAGACCCCGCTGAGCTTGCAGTCAGTGAGACCCTACTGGCCTTTGGCGAAGTGGACCTGGGTGATGACTCCAGCTTGAGCGTCACCATCAGCAATGCTGCTGAACCCGGTGCCGCCAGCTTGATGCTGACCGCGCTGGACCTGTCCGGAGACGGCGAGTTTGCGATCAGCGGCGGCGACTGTGCCGTGGACAGCGAGCTAGAGCCGGGCGAATCATGTGCGGTCGGAGTGACCTTCTCCCCAGAAAATGAAGGCAGCTACTCTGGCGAACTGGAAATCAGCGGCGACGGCGGCCAGAGTGCAACCGTGACGCTCTCGGGTGAAGGCATGGAGGGCTCCGGTGGGCTGTCGGTCAGCGAGACCGAACTGACCTTCGGCGCAGTGAACCCGGATAATGACTCAAATCTGAGCGTCACCATCAGCAACGCTACCGAATCCGGTGGCGCCAGCCTGACGCTGACCGCGCTGGATCTGTCCGGTGATGCAGAGTTCGCAATAACCGGCGGCGATTGCGCAGTTGGCAGTGAACTGGATCCGGGCGAGTCCTGCACCCTTGAAGTGAGCTTCTCCCCTGGAGCTGCGGGCAGCTACTCTGGTCAGCTCGACATCGTCGCCAGCGACGACGACCAAAGCGCGACGGTGCTGCTCAGCGGCGGCGGCACGCTACCTTTTGACCCCTTGCCGGTTCCTGCACTCGGCACACCCGGCCTGATCATCGGCGGCGGTCTGCTCGCGCTGATTGGCCTGCTTGGCTTACGCCGCAGAAGCAGAAACCAGCAGATGTAAGGCTAGTGGGCCACGCGACAACTGCTGATGGAACACTTTGGATTACCGGATTTGCTGAGCACTTTGAAACCGTTCCCGTGGCTGGTCAAGGCCTTGAACGCACAGGCTGAGCAGCCGGATGTCTAATCTGGTGACAATGCGGTGGCCGTGTTGAAATTCATGCGAGGACTGCGCAGCGAGCTGGGGTTTCTGGTCGAACAGCTGTTGATTGCCCTGGCCGCGTTGTTACCTGGGCGCAGCTATTTTTATGCGCTGCGTCTGCTGGGCCGCTTGCACTTCTTTTTCGTGGATTTGCAGCCGGCGGCCGACAAGCTGCATGCCTGGATGCCCAGCCGCTGTGGGCGCAAAGAAGCGCTTCGAGGCCTGGCCCTGCATCGGCTGGTGGATATGGCGGATTTCTATCTGACTGTGTTCAAGGGGCAGCGCTGGTTCGAGGGCAATGTCGTGATCGATGCGCCCGCAAACTTGGGGCCTGGAACGAGCGCGTCGGCAATGATGTACACCTTTCATTACGGCCAGGGCTTTTGGGTGTTGCCCTATTTTCGCTCCCTGGGCTGGGAGTGCGCCTTTCTGCACCTGTCTCCTCCGTTGATTTCCCAAGCTCCCTGGGGAGAACGACTGGCGGCCTGGTTTGGGCATCTACGCATCGCGCAAGTGGCCCGCTTGAGCAATGCCTCCGCGATAACCACAGGCGGCAGCCGACGACGGATGCGCGAGCGGCTGCTTGATGAACAACAGGCGGTTCTGGTGATGCCGGACGTGCCCGGAATGTCGGAGCTGCCCTCTCTGCCGGTCATCCTGTTCGATCGCCCTGCACGTTTTCCGGCGGGCACCATTGAGCTTGCTATAAATGAAAATGTGCCCGTCTATATCTACACGATGGTGCTGGACCGGCGCAGCGGTTTGCGACATTTGAGAATATGCGGACCCTTTGAGGGCGATACACCGCCGAAGTTGGCGGACCGCCTGGCCGGGGTTCTGGAGGAGGCCATCCAGTCCGACCCGACCGGCTGGCACTTATGGGCCTGGATCGACCATTTCGTGTGTTCGGATGAGCTGAAAGGTGCCGATTAATGCGCAGCCGTCATTTGGAACCCGCTTGATATCTGGCGTAAGCGGACATCAGCCCTTTGGGCTAACACACAAAAAAATCGGACTTGACACCGACCGCCCAAATTTCCGATAATGCGCGGCTCGCAGTTTGCACGCGCCCGTAGCTCAGCTGGATAGAGTACCTGGCTACGAACCAGGCGGTCGGAGGTTCGAATCCTTCCGGGCGCGCCAATTAAACCCGCCCATCGGCGGGTTTTTTTGTGCGCGGACGGAAGGGTTCGAACCTCCGACCAGTCCCCGCCCGGGCTCATCGTTCAGTGAGCTCGGGCCGCACTTGACCCTGCATGAGGTTGTGGCATATGCTTAAGCATATGCTGAAATTAAGAGCGCCGAAATGACTACACAGGGACGACATGTTCGACTTTTTCGCAATGGGCGCAATCAGGCGTTGCGCATTCCCCGCGAGTTTGAAATGGACGGTGACGAAGCAATTCTTCGCCGGGAAGGCGATCGCCTGATTGTGGAGCCGGTTCGCAAGGGCAAATTGCTTGCGCTGCTGGCGTCGCTGGAGCCTCTGAATATACCGTTTCCGGACGTGGACGAGGATTTGTCGCCGCTGGATGAGTTGGCGCTGTGAGTCAGCGATTGCGCTATCTGCTCGACACCAATGTTGTTTCCGATCTCATCCGAAACCCGGGCGGAGCGGCAGCGGGCCGTATTGCCGATGCGGGTGAAAACAGGGTGTGCACCAGTATCGTGGTGGCTGCCGAACTGCGTTACGGTGCTGCCAAGTCCGGCTCCGCAAAGCTCGCTGCCCGGGTTGACCTGCTGCTTTCAGCGCTGACGGTGCTGCCGCTGGAAACGCCCGCCGAGCACCACTATGCCCACGTTCGCAACCACCTTGCCCGTCGCGGCACTCCCGTAGGACCGAATGACTTGCTGATCGCTGCGCATGCCCTGGCCAAAGCCCTGATTGTTGTAACCGCCAACACCGACGAGTTCTCACGCGTACCCGGCCTGGTGGTGGAAAACTGGCGGTAGATATCTATTGGTCGCGTAACGTCTCCTCCGCCCGAGCTCCCCCAAACTTACAAACTCCCCAACACACGCTCTGGGGCAAGCGCTTCGATGATGCCCCGGTCGGTGGGAGCGGGCAGACCGGCGATCTGGTCGGCGATCAGTTCGGCGCACAAAGGTGTGTGGGAGAGTCCGCGTGAGCCATGGGCGATGTTGAGATACAGCCCCGGTCGGGTGGTCTGCGCGGCGTTTGGGTCGGGCAGTGGTCCGATCAGGGGCAAGGCGTCGGTGGTCTGGCAGCGCAGACCGGCGTGCTGGCCGATGATCTGGATTTCGTGCCCGCCGAGCGCTGCCCAGGCCTGAGGAAGATAGCGCTTTAGATTGGCCAGGTTAGCGCGGTCGTCGTCCGGGTTGATGAGCGCCTCGGTGCGCTGCCGGTCAAAGCTTGCGCCTACGCAATGAACGCCGTTGCTGACTGGCGTCAGATAGCCGCTGTGACACTGGGGCTTCTGCCATTGCGCGCTCTTCGGCGTGGCCTGGCAGAAGCTGACCTGGCCGCGCACGATGCGCAGTGGCAACCATTCCAGTCCAGGCAGGCGAGCGGTGGCGGCTGCAGTGCACAAAACGGTCGCGTCGCCTTCAATTTCGGTGCCGCAGGCCAGTTTCAGCCAAGGCCCGGGCTGCTGGCCAACGGCGCTCACCCGGCCAGCCAGGGTGTCGATCGCGGGATGTTCAACAAGGCGGCGGCACCAGGCGCTGGGGTCAAGAAAGCCCGCGCCGTGAAACTCCACGCAGTCGCGTTCGATGGTCGAGAGTACGGACGCAGGCCAGCTTCCCGTGGCGATGGCCTGGCGCGTCCGGCCGGCCATGCGTGGCTCGACCAGGTGCTGGATGACGCCTTCAAGACGCCCCTCGCTTTCCTGGCTTGGGAAGCGATAGCGTTTCAGCCAGCGCAGGGCCAAAAGCAGAGCGGTGAGGTGAAAGCGGTAGCGGGCATCCAGACGATGGCTGGCGCTGGTGTGCAGTACGGCGCGCAGCGGGTTGTTCCGAGGTGCCTGATTCAGAGCTGGATCAATGAGCGTGACCTGCCAGCCGCGTTCGGCCAGCGCCCGGGCGGTGGTGCACCCGGCCAGACCGGCGCCAACGACGAGCGCCCGGTCGCGCCGAACCCGCCGTGCCTGCCATCGGCCCGGCCAACTGGCCTGCAAACGATGCCGCTTGGCGGCAAAACCCGGCACCCGCTCAACCTCAAAGCCGGCTTCGGTGAGGCTGCGACGCACGTTGCCGGCGGCAGTAAACGTCGCCAGCCTGGCCCCTGGCCGGGAACGCTCGGCCAGCGCAGCAAACAGTGCCGGCGACCACATCGAAGGATTGCGCGCCGGAGCAAAGCCGTCGAGAAACCAGGCATCCACGCCGTCGGGCGCGTGTGTCCACATCGTTTCCGCGTCGCCCAACATCAGGGTCAGATCTACCTGCTCGTGCATGGCCATACGATGGAAGCCAGCCGCCGCCGGTGGCCAGTTGGCAAGCAGCGTCTCGGCCAGTGACCCAAACTCAGGCCAGCGGGCCAGCGCCGCGCGCAGATCTTCGGGCTTGAGCGGGTGCAGTTCAGCGGACAACAGCGACAGACGAGCTGAATTCGGCGCCCGGTCAAGAAAACAGCGCGTGGCCAGCAGCAGATTCAGACCGGTACCAAAGCCGGTTTCACCGATCACAAACAGGCCGTTGTCGGGCAGCGCCGCAAATCGTGCCGGCAGATCGCAGCCGTCAATGAACACTGTCCGGCTTTCCTCGCGACCACGACCGCGCATGAAATAGCCGTCCTGATAGTCCGGCGCCCAGGGCGTGTCGTCCTGCCAGTCTATGCGGGCGGGTTCAATGGGGCGGGCGAGAAAATCCATGCTCGGAGGTTGTTCAGCTTCGTGCTGATGCTAATGCTAATGCCGCCTCAAGCCCGAGAGGAGTGATTCAGGGCCATGGTGTTGCAAGCACCTGCAGCTGACTTTACCGCAGTCCCGGCCGTGTTTGGCCGGAGCTGCCTTCGAGGGTCGGTCGCCAGGCGTTCAGTTGCCGTGGAAGGTGTCCTTGAATACGCTGTCCAAGGCTCTGTCGACCACCAGCATATCGGCGTTTACATCCTCGGTGCCCATGGTCACTACCAGCGAGCCGTTGCTATGGCCAGTGCGCGCATCGGACTTCAGTGAACGGTGGTTTTGGGCCACCGTGGCGCCAGAAAACGCTGGTGAAATTGCCGGAACCAGGGTGTAGTCGCCCGGTGCCAGCGCAACGGTCTGGTAGCGGCCAGTCCAGGGGTTGATCCGGAACTCGCCGACCAACGCACCGCTGTCGTCATACACCTCGACAGAGCCGTAGTGAATAAGTGTTCCGGTCAGCGCAGCGGTGATTCGACCACTGATCACCGGACCGGGCTGAATTCGCAGGGTCAAGGGGCCGGTGTCAGTGGTTCCATCGAGTGTGATGGCGCTGCCCGAGGATGGATCACAGAGCATTTCCGAACAGCGTGCCGGGCCACCGTGGAGCTGGTCAAAGTAGCGATGCTGGATAACCGCATACGTGCCCGGTCCGCTGACCCCGGCAACGCTGGTGCGCAGGAAATAGTCACCTGGTGGAAAGCCCCCGAAGCTGAACTCACCCAGATTGTTTGACTGTGTGCTGGCAAGCGGGCTGCCATCGGCGTCAATCAGCTTGATCAGCGTCTGGCCCATTGGATCACCGCTGTCGTCATCGACCACGACGCCGCTGATGCTGCTGCCGGTGCTGATTTCGATGGTGATGGTGGTGGTCGCGTTATCCGCGACCGCCACGGCCTGGGCGGTGCTGATGTTGCAGCGCTGGCCGGCGCAGGCCACATCCGGGTACATGGCATCGCTGTAGCCCGGGACCTGGAGCCCGGACCCGAATCCGATGCCTTCGCCGGTCCAGTTGTTGAAGGTGCGGACATAATAGTTTCCGGCCGGTACGGCAGCTGAGGCAGCCAGTTTGATCTCACCGTTCAGCTCCATAATCGGGCCGCCACCGACGATCGTGCCGTCGGCTTTGATGATGTCGTAGGTGCCAAGAGAGTTGCCCAAACCGGCAGTCGGTGGCGCGCTACCGGTGCTGGCATCGACAATGCTGCCCTCGATCATGCCGCCGGGCCGCAATACGGTTTCACTCAGGCCCAGGGTAGACCCCGGCGGTATGGTGATGGGTACCCCGCTGGCACGATCGCAGCCGGAGTATGGGCACAGCAGGCCGTTGTGCAGCTGGCGAACGAACGGCCGACCGGTCGGGGTGCCGAGTTGAACATAGTAGCTGCCGCCCGCCAGCCCGTTGAACGACCATTCAGTCTCGCTCGGATTCAGGAAAACTGGGTCTGAAAACATCATGCCTGTACCGTCGTACAGATACACGAACTTCGTCTCATCTGCTGGCTTGAGCGTGCCTGAAATTGTCGCGCCGGTTTGCAGCGAAAAGTCCAGATCGGTGTTGATGGCCCCGGCAGTAATTGCAACGGTGTCGGTATCGAAAATCGGGCAGCCGTCCAGTTGGCAAGGATAGTTTTGCCAGGCCTGTTGAACATAATTGTCCCCATACCGGGGTGAAGCCAAAAGATGGTAGTCGCCCGGCATCAATGCCAGCTCGCTTTCATAGTTTCCTGAGGCGTCTGATACGCCATCAAAATGGGTGCTGAAATTGATTGGAATCGGGCCTTCCGAACGGCGTGGGCTGACCCGGGCCAGCTCCAGCGGCGAGTCATCGCTGGCCGCGGTTACCCGGCCGGCAAAGCGGCCGCCGGGCTCCAGGGCGAAGTCCAGATTAGTGATGGAATCACCGTCGTTTAATTCAATCCCGCCGTCACCGCCGCCGCAGATGAAGTAGCAGTCCGTAGCCGGGCTGCCGTTATAGCGTTTAGGGGCGTGATTGGGGCCGGCGGCTTCGAGGAACAGTGTGTAGGGGTGCGATGGATCAATTGATACTTCCAGGGTAAAAGCGCCCAGTGCATCGGTTTCGGCAGTCCATTCAACGCCGATAAAACCCTGGGGGGCGGTAATGACGGTCACTCCTGCCAGCGGCGTTCCCGTCCCGGCTTCCGTTATGGTGCCCGAAAGCGTTGCCGTGCCAGCCTGGACCGGGCTGCCGCAAAGCCACAGAAAAAGAGCCGTTATAGTCAAAAGTGCTTGATTAAACGCTGGTTTATGCATGTTTCCCTCGCCTGGCGCGTCAGCGCATCCACGTAGATGTTTCCCCCCGGCGCGAATTATTGCATGAAGCGTGGATGGATGGGTCCAGGAAGTCCACAGGCGGTAAAACGCAGCGGCAGCGACGGGAGTGCCAGGGTGTTTGGGGTTCGTTCTGGATTCTGGCTTTGACTGGCAGCGCGAAGCGGGATGTTATATCATATCGATTCTGCCCCTCCGGCGAAGCAATCAACGCTTGAATCCAGTGACTGCTCCGAGCAAAATTGACGCCAATGCCAGCACTCCCCGGCTGGACCGCTTGGGGATCTGTGTTTCGGCTGTGTGCCTGATTCAGTGCCTGTCGCTGAGCCTGGCTTTGCTGCTGGCGCCCTTTGCTTATTTGGGAATTTTTGGCAGTGACTGGTTCCACATGACCTTGCTGATCGTGATTGTGCCGATCGGTCTGGCGGCGTTCTGGCAAGGCTATCGGCGCCACGGTCGGCTGGGACTGGTCCTGGTCGGGATGGCCGGCCTTGTCCTGCTGCTGACCACCGCGGTGCTGGAAGTTATTGTTTTGCCGGCGCTGGCCGCGTCGGCTCTGACGGCGCTCGGCGGGGCCTTGTTGATTGTCGCGCACTGGCTCAATCTGCGCTCCAGCCGCGGTGTGTGCCGGCGGCGCGAATCGTCGGCTGACGAGGCTATCGGCATCGCTGCCGATTACTGATAGAATCGGCGCAAATTCTCACTGGAAAGCAGCAATGAGCGACATTCTTACCGATCTGCGCTATGCAGAAAGCCACGAGTGGGTCAGCCAGGAAGAAGAGGGTGTGGTCCGGGTCGGTATCAGTGACCATGCCCAGCAGCAGCTGGGTGAACTCGTGTTCGTCGAACTGCCTGAACAGGGCACGAACTTCGGTCGTGGCGATGCCTGTGCCGTGGTCGAGTCAGTCAAGGCAGCTTCCGATATTTACTGCCCGGTGTCCGGTGAAGTGGTTGCGGTCAACGAGGCCCTGACTGACGCGCCGGAAGCCGTCAATAACGATCCATATGGTGACGGTTGGCTGTTTTCAGTCAAAGTGGACGATGCTGGCGAGCTGGACGGGCTGATGGACGCCGACGCCTACCGCGAGCACATCGAAGAAGGCTGATCGCGCGGGTATTTCAACGGTAGCTGCCGGCCAGGCGGTCGGCGCGCCGGATCGGTTCGGGCAGACGAAACCGGGGCGTGCACTCGATCACCAGGTCGACTGCCGTGGCCAGACTGACCCGGTGACCGACCGACACGAAAACCGGCTTTACCCCGCTGCGCGTTCTTAGCACCTGGCCGATGCATTCGCCGGCGTCCAGCAAATCCACTCGGCTGCCTTTGGCCTGATCAGGCTGAGCGTGAACGCCGCACAGGCGTGATTTTCCGACTCCGATGGTGGCCAGGCCGGTGCTCACTCCGAGATGGCAGGCGATGCCGAAGCGGCGCGGATGCGCCCGGCCCTGACCATCGCACAGGACCAGATCCGGTGTCGTCCTGAGAGCGGCCAGTGCCGCGCTGACGGCGGGCAGTTCGCGAAAGGACAACAGGCCAGGAATATAGGGCAGTTCGGTGGGCTGCTCGTGGACGGCTTCGTCGATCAGCTCAAGGTCTGGAAAACTCATCAGCACGGCCGCGGCTCGCGTGGTTCGGCCGCCGTTCGGGAAGGCCGAATCAACCCCGGCCACCAGAGCCGGCGGCAGGAGCAGGTCATCGTCTTGCACCACTTGGCCGGCGAGTTGGCGCTGGCGTTCAATCAGGCGTCGGACATCCATTTCAGATGCTTTCATCGTCCGATAATGCGGCGGGGCTGAAACAGTCGTGCCAGGCCGCTGCAATGTCGTCGGTCAGCCGAGGGTCGTCAAATACATCGGTCTGGCGCTTGAGCCAGTCGAGATGGCGGTGTTCGAGCAGGCGCTGAAAATGTCCGATCAGGGTTTTAGCCTGCGACGCGCTCAGCCAGCCCATCCGGCCCAGGGCGTCAAGCTGGCCTGCAGTATCGCGATGCTCGATCAGGGCCGGGTGGGCGTGGGCCTGGGTGAGAATACCCAGTTCGGCGATGAACTGAAGATCGGTCAGGGCGCGCTTGAGCGGCGTTTCAGGGCGCTCGCGGCGCTGCCGGTGGCGCACTTCGGCCAGCTCCGCAGCAATCGGGTCGGGCTGGCGCTTCTGCTGGAGAATACTGCTGCGCAGCGCGTCAAAGGTGTGGCCCAGCGAGGGGTCACCGGCAATAAAGCGCGCCCGGATCAGAGCCTGATGCTCCCAGGTCCAGGCCTGGTCGCGCTGGTAGCGCTCAAAGCTGTTGAGGGTGGAGACCAGCAGGCCGGCCCGGCCGTTGGGGCGCAGGCGGGTGTCGATTTCAAACAGGCGCCCGCCCGGCAGCGGCATCTGCAGGGCGTTGACCAGGCGCTGGACGACGCGTCGCGGCGCAGCAATGTCTTGGTGTAGAAATACCAGATCCAGGTCGGAATCAAAATGCAGTTGGGCGGCCCCCAGATTGCCATAGGCAATCACCGCAAGACTGCTCGTGCCAATACCGGACAGGACCAGCGTCTGATCGACAATCGTTTCGGCCATGCTGCTGAGCTGATGGGCGGCGTCAGCGGCGCTCAGGCGGCCATCCAGCTCGGCCAAAGCGGTGCGCAAAAAGCCGGTCTGGCGCCAACGCGACAGCGCCCACAGGCTGCTTTCCAGATCGCTCCGGTCGATCTTTGGTGCCGGCGGCAGCTCAAAGCCGTGGACCGGGTCAAGCAGATCGTCGATCAGCTGCGGTGAGGCGATAATCCACCCGGCCACGCGCTGGCTCAGGTGAAATACCCGAACCAGTCGGGTCAGGGTGGCCGGCCGCTCATGGAGCAGCGCCAGGTACGCCGAGCGGCGGCTGATCTGTTCGACCAGATGCAGCAGGTCTTCCTGGCCGCTGGTGGCGCTGCCCTGCTGCTGAATTTCGGCCAGCAGTTGCGGCATCAGGCGTTCCAGGCGTCGCCGCCCCTCGGCGCTGAGCGCCTGTCGCCCAAGCCGCCGGTGCAGTCCGTGCAGGGTAGCGGCTGTTTTCTCGGGCTGCCGAAAACCGAGCGTCGTCAGGCGGGCGCTCAGATCGTCAGGCGGCGGCCACAGAGGCAGGCCGGTGGCGCGCTGTTCAGGTTTACGAAACTGTTCGGCAAACAGTTTGCGGGCTTGAGTGCGATGGTGCTCAATTTCTTCGGCCAGCGCTGGCCAGTCCGGATGGCCCATCAGATGGGCCAGGCGGATCCGGTCCCCAGCGTCGTCAGGCAACCGCTGCCCCTGGCGGCCGCTCATCGCCTGCAAGCGATTTTCCAGGATGCGCATAAAGCTGTAGGCTTTGGCAATTTGATCGGCCGGATCGCGGTCAAACAGGCCCTGTTCGCGACAGGCGTCCAGGGCGGGAAGGAAGCCGGTGCGGCGTAGCGCCGGATCGCGCCCCCCGCGCAGAATCTGCTGACTTTGAACGAGAAACTCCAGCTCTCGAATGCCGCCGGCACCGCGTTTGATGTCCGTGCGCGCAGAGCGCGCCCGGCTGTTGGCGTCGATGCGGGCGTGCAGGTCGCGCAGGCTGTCGAAAATGCCGTAGTCCAGATAGCGGCGATAGATGAACGGCTGCAGGTTTGCGATCAGGCGCTGGCCGGTGTCCAGATCTCCGGCGATTGCTGCGGCCTTGAGCCAGGCATAGCGCTCCCAACTGCGGCCTTCGCTCAGGAAATACTGCTCCAGCGCCGGCAGGGACCAGACCAGAGCCCCGCTTTCCCCAAACGGGCGCAAACGGGTATCGACCACCCACACCCGGCCGGTGGCGGTGACTGTATCGAGCAGGCGAATCAGCTCGCGCGCGGCTTGTTTGAGCCATTCACCGGCATCCAGGCGGCGCGGGCCGGCACTCTGGCCTGTGCCCTCAAAGGCAAGCACCAGGTCAATGTCGGAATTGAAGTTGAGCTCGTCGCCGCCCAGCTTGCCCAAACCGAGGATGGCCAGACGAATGGGTTGATCATGCGCATCGAGCAACCGGCCAAAGCGCGCTTCAAGCTGAGCTTCGGCGGCATTCAGCGCCAGTTCCAGACAGTCTTTGGCCAGAGCCGAAATTTGTTGCCCGATCTCGCTGATGGTGGCCTCGCCGCGCAGGTCACGCCACAGAATTGCGACCGAAGCGAGCTGGCGGTAGCGCCGCAGGGCCAACATCGGATCGGAGCGCATGGCCTCGGCGTCCGGCTTTTCAACCGGCCTGTGAGGATCAGCGGCCTCGGGAAAGCGTCGCCAGCTTTCAGCGACAAAGGCGCTCAGTCGGGGCAGTTCTTCAGTACTGATCTGGATCGGGCGTTTCATGCGGACTGGAGCCTGGCGCACCATCGCTAAGGGAGCTTTGATCCATTCTACGCGGGCGTGGTTCGGCCTGAAACAAAAACCCCGGCGCGGAGGCCGGGGTTTTCGTTGGGAGTGCCCAAGCACCCCAAAGCAGATTGGAGGTCTGCGGGCTCTACATCATGCCGCCCATGCCACCCATACCGCCCATGCCACCCATGTCAGGGGCACCGCCGCCGTCTTCCTTCGGGATTT
Source organism: uncultured Wenzhouxiangella sp. (assembly GCA_937876395.1). Taxonomy (GTDB): domain Bacteria; phylum Pseudomonadota; class Gammaproteobacteria; order Xanthomonadales; family Wenzhouxiangellaceae; genus Wenzhouxiangella. Next base: position 17,124 of record CALEIM010000079.1, read on the forward strand.
CAGCGATGGCCGCTTCGGTGGTGATCATCAGGCCGGAGACCGAGGCCGCGTTCTGCAGGGCAGAGCGGGTGACCTTGGTCGGGTCGAGAATGCCGGCATCGATCATGTCGACAAACTCGTCGGTGGCGGCGTTGAAGCCGTAGTTGCCTTCACCCTTGGCCACGTTGGCAAGAACCACTGAGGGCTCGCCGCCGGAGTTGGCCACGATCTTTCTGAGCGGCTCTTCCATGGCGCGCAGGGCGATCCGAATACCGACGTTCTGGTCTTCGTTGTCGCCGGTGAGCTCGGCAATGGCGTTGCGGGCGCGCACTAGAGCGGTTCCGCCGCCGGGGACCACGCCTTCTTCAACCGCCGCACGGGTGGCGTGCAGGGCGTCTTCGACGCGGGCCTTCTTCTCCTTCATCTCGATCTCGGTGGCGGCGCCAACCTTGATCACGGCCACACCGCCGGCCAGTTTGGCTACGCGCTCCTGCAGCTTTTCGCGGTCGTAGTCGGAGCTGGCGTCCTCGATCTGGGCGCGGATCTGACCGACCCGGCCTTCAATCGCGGCAGCGTCTCCGGCACCGTCGATGAGGGTGGTGTTTTCCTTGTCGATCTGGACCTTCCGGGCCTGACCGAGCTGGTCAATCGTGGCCTTTTCAAGGCTCATGCCGACTTCCTCGGAAATCACCTGGCCGCCGCTGAGCACCGCCATGTCTTCGAGCATCGCCTTGCGACGATCACCAAAGCCGGGCGCCTTGACCGCCGCGACCTTGACCGTGCCGCGCAGGTTGTTGACCACCAACGTGGCCAGGGCTTCGCCTTCGATGTCTTCGGCGACGATCAGCAGGCTGCGTGACTGCTTGGCAACTGACTCGAGCACCGGCAGCAGTTCGCGGACGTTCGAGATCTTCTTGTCGTGGAGCAGGATGTAGGGGTTTTCGAGCTCGACCTGCATGGTCTGCTGATCGGTCACGAAGTAGGGCGAGAGGTAGCCGCGGTCGAACTGCATGCCTTCAACGACCGACAGTTCGTTTTCCAGCGACTGGCCTTCCTCGACCGTGATCACGCCTTCCTTGCCTACCTTGCCCATGGCCTCGGCGATGATTTTGCCGATTTCCTCATCGCTGTTGGCGGAGATGGTGCCAACCTGGGCGATTGAGCGGTCGGTGTCGCAGGGCGTGGACAGGTTCTTGAGTTCCTCGACGGCGGCACGCACGGCTTTGTCGATGCCGCGCTTGAGATCCATCGGGTTCATGCCGGCGGCGACCGACTTGAGGCCTTCCTGGACGATGGCCTGGGCCAGGACGGTGGCGGTGGTGGTGCCGTCGCCGGCCTTGTCATTGGTCTTGGAGGCGACCTCGCGGATCATCTGGGCGCCCATGTTCTCGAAGGCGTCTTCCAGTTCGATCTCCTTGGCCACCGTGACGCCGTCCTTGGTCGAGCGCGGCGCGCCGAAGGACTTCTGGATGACGACGTTGCGGCCCTTGGGACCGAGGGTGACCTTCACCGCATTGGCGAGGACGTTGACGCCGCGCAGCATGCGGTCGCGGGCGTCGGTGGAAAACTGGACTTGCTTGGCGGCCATGTGAGGCTGCTCCTGTTCGCTTGGGTTGGTAGGAGGAATTCGGAGTCGGGGTGCTTGTCACGAAGCGAAGGATCTGAGCCGGGCCGCTGTGCGTCCCGGCCGATTTCGCCTTAGGACAGCACGCCCAGGACGTCGGATTCCTTCATGATGATCAGGTCCTGACCGTCGATCTTGACCTCGGTGCCCGACCATTTGCCGAACAGGATGCGGTCGCCGGCTTTCAGGTCCATGGCGATGTGCTTGCCGTCTTCATCGCGGGCGCCCGGGCCGACCGAGACCACTTCGCCCTCCTGGGGCTTTTCCTTGGCGGTGTCGGGGATGATGATCCCGCCCTTGGTCTTTTCTTCTTCTTCCACGCGCTTGACGAGCACGCGGTCGCCGAGAGGACGAAACGCCATCTGCTTATGTCTCCGTTTGAACCCAGTAATTTCGCAGACCCGGGCGCGGCTTTAGCAGCCATTGACCCCGAGTGCTAACGGGTGGGCAGTTAGGTGGCGGACCGGCTCCCGTCAAGGGGTTGGATCGGCGAGCCGTCCCCGATTTTTCACCCTGATCGGGAAATCGGGGTTTCCCTCCACCGCCGGCCGCGCTTTGATGGGCCGGTACACGCCGCTTCGGCGAGGGGAGGCATTACTGATGATCGATCGCACGCTGCGGGGCGCCAGCCTCGCTGTCCTGGGCTGCGCCGTGCTGGCGCTTGGCGCCTGCGCGACCACAGGCGGCGCCGGCTCTGCGGACGAGTCGGCTCCGTCGACGAGCGCCGACAACGCCCTGCCGCGCGGTCTGGACGCCGCCGCCAATCCGGATCCCTACCCCTCGACCTACCAGGCCCTGCCGCGCCGCGACGCCGCCATCGTGGGCGCGACGGTGCTCACCGCCACGGGCCAGCAGTTCCAGAACGGCGTGGTGATCATGACCGACGGCCGCGTCGCCGCCGTCGGCGGGCCGGACACCCCGGTCCCGAGCGGCCATCAGGTGATTAACGCCCGCGGCCGCTGGGTGACCCCCGGCATCATCGACGCGCACAGCCACCTGGGGGTCTACCCCTCGCCCGGCGTACAGGCGCTGTCGGACGGGAACGAGGCGACCAATCCGAACACCGGCCAGGTGTGGGCCGAGCATTCGCTGTGGCCGCAGGATCCGGGCTTCAACGCCGCCCGTGCGGGCGGGGTGACGACGCTGCTGATCCTGCCCGGCTCCGCCAATCTGATCGGCGGCCGCTCGGTGACGGTGCGCAACGTGCCGTCGGTGACCATGCAGGGGATGAAGTTTCCCGGCGCCCCCTACGGCGTGAAGATGGCCTGCGGCGAGAACCCCAGCCGCGTCTACGGCAACCGCAACCAGAGCCCGGCCACCGGCATGGGCAATGTCGCCGGCTATCGCCGCGCCTTCATCGAAGCCCGCAACTACGCCCGGCGCTGGGAGAACTGGCGCGAGAGCGGCGAGGGCGATCCGCCCACCCGCGACCTGCAGCTGGACACCCTGGCCGGCGTCCTGTCGGGCGACATTCTGGTGCAGAACCACTGCTACCGGGCCGACGAGATGGCGGTAATGCTCGATATCGCCGATGAGTTCGGCTACCGCGTCACGACGTTCCATCACGCGTCGGAATCCTACAAGATCGCCGATCTTCTGCGCGAGCACGACGTGTGCAGCGCGACCTGGACCGGCTGGTGGGGCTTCAAGATGGAGGCCCTGGACGGCATCGAGGAGAACGCCGCCCTGGTGCACGAGGCCGGCGCCTGCGCTGTCATCCACTCCGACGACAGCGTCCTGACCCAGAGGCTGAACCAGGAGGCCGCCGCGGCGCTGTCCGCCGGCCGCCGCGCCGGGCTGGAGATCAGCGAGGCCGAAGCGATCTCGTGGATCACCTCCAACGCCGCCCGGGCCGTTGGCATCGACGACCAGACCGGATCGCTCGAGCCGGGCAAGCGCGCCGACGTCGTGATCTGGTCGGCCGACCCGTTCAGCATCTACGCCCGCGCCGACCAGGTCTTCATCGACGGCGCCCTCACCTATGATCGCAATGACCCGGCCTATCAGCCGAGGTCTGACTTTGAGCTGGGCCAGCCCGGCCAGCCCAACGCCCTCGGAGGAGCCCGCTGATGCGCCGCCTCATTCTTTCCGTGGTCGCCGCCCTGGCGATGGCCGCGCCCGCCATGGCCCAGACGGTGGCGATCACCAACGGCCGGGTGCTGACCGGGACCAGCGTGATCGAACGCGGCACGGTGGTGATCCAGAACGGCCGCATCGCCGCCGTCGGCGCGGATGTGTCCGCGCCGGCCGGGGCCGAGATCATTGATGCGTCCGGCAAGGTGATCGCGCCCGGCTTCGTGGCCGTGGATTCCGGTCTGGGCGGCAGCGAGGTGTCGGCCGTCCGGGACACCAACGACCTGCGCCAGTCCAGCAATACGCTGAGTGCGGCGTTCGACCTGTCGTGGGGGCTGGATCCCTGGTCGTTCACCCTGCCGGTTGCGCGTCTGGGCGGCATCACCCGCGCGATCGTCGTTCCCAACCACCCCGGTTCGAGCGGCGGGCACGCCCACGAACAGGACATGGCCGGCGCCGGCGAAGGCGGCTTCCACGATCCGGGCCTGTTCGCCGGCCAGGCGGCGGTGATCCACCTGGGCCAGGGCGCCGACATCCTTGTCCAGCCGCGGGTGGCGATGGTCGCCCCGTTCGGAGCGGCCGGGGCGGCCGTGGCCGGCGGCGCCCGCGGCGCCGAGTACACGCTGTTCAAGGAAACCATGGACGAGGTGCGGCTCTACGCCCGCAACCGCGCCGCCTACAATCGGGGCGACCTGCGCCAGCTGTCGCTGTCGCGCGCCGACCTTGAGGCGCTTGTCCCCGTGGCCGAGGGACGCATGCCGCTGATCGTCAGCGTGCACCGCGCCCAGGACATCCGGCAGGTGCTGCGGTTGGCCTCCGAGGAGAACATCGACATCATCCTCGACGGCGCCGAAGAAGGCTGGCTGGTGGCCGGCGAGATCGCGGCGGCGGGCGTTCCCGTCCTGATCAATCCGCTGGCCAATCTGCCGGGCAGCTTCGAGACCCGGGCCGCGACCATGGAGAACGCCGCGCGCCTGCACGCCGCCGGCGTGGTTATCGCCATCAAGGCCAACGAGGGGTCGGTGCACCGGGCGCGCGAGACCCGCTACAACGCCGGCAACGCCGTGGCCAACGGCCTTCCCTATGAGGCGGCGATCGCGGCGATCACGGCCAATCCGGCCCGCATCTTCGGCCAGGAGCGGTTTGGCCGCATCGCCGTCGGGCAGGATGCGGACGTGGTGGTCTGGTCGGGGGACCCGCTGGAGCCCCTGTCGCAGCCTGAAGCGATCTATATCCGCGGCCAGGTCCAGCCGATGACGGCCCGGAACCTCGAACTGCGGGACCGCTACCGGCCGGGCGAGCGGGCCTATCCCCCCGCCTACGGACGCTGATAAGGAGCCGGGTGTGACCGCACCCGGCTCTTCTTCCATCCGCATATACATCGACGCCGACGCCTGCCCGGTGAAGGAGGAGGCGTATCGGGTCGCGCGGCGGTACGGCCTGCCGGTGCATGTGGTGGCCAACAGCTTCATCAATACGCCGCGCGATCCGCTGATCGAGCGGGTTATCGTCGACGCCGGCCCCGACATCGCCGACGACTGGATCGCCGAGCGGGCGGGACCCGGCGGCATAGTGATCACGTCGGACATTCCGCTGGCCGACCGCTGCCTGAAGGCGGGGGCGGAGGTGCTGAAGCCGAACGGCCAGCCCTTCACGGCCGACTCGATCGGATCGGCCCTGGCCGGGCGGATGGTCGGCGAGCACCTGCGCTCGATCGGCGTCGCCACGTCGGGCCCGCCGCCGTTCGGGCCGGCCGACCGGTCGCGGTTCCTGCAGGCGCTGGACGCCGCCGTGGTGCGGGCGAGGCGCGTCGCACGCTGAGCGAACGGGAATATCGAC
>CALEIM010000080.1 GCA_937876395.1 uncultured Wenzhouxiangella sp.
GTCATCAAGTCACATCACAACGTCGGCGGCCTGCCCGAGGATATGAACCTCAAGCTGGTCGAGCCGCTGCGCGAGCTGTTCAAGGACGAAGTGCGCAAGATCGGCGTCGAGCTCGGCCTGCCGGCTGAACTGGTCATGCGCCATCCATTCCCCGGCCCGGGTCTTGGCGTGCGCATTCTTGGCGAAGTCAGGCCCGAGTTTATCGTGCCGCTGCAAAAGGCCGACCACATCTTCATCAGCGAGCTGCGCAAAGCCGATCTTTACGATCGGGTGGCCCAGGCTTTCGCCGTGTTCCTGCCGGTCAAATCCGTCGGCGTGGTCGGCGACGCGCGCCGCTACGAGTACGTCATAGCCCTGCGCGCCGTTGAAACGGTCGATTTCATGACCGCCCGCTGGGCGCCGCTGGATCACGATTTCCTCGACCACGTCTCGCGCCGCATCATCAACGAATGCGACGGAGTCTCGCGCGTGGTCTACGACATCTCCAGCAAGCCGCCGGCGACGATTGAGTGGGAATGAGATAAACCAGGCTCGCGCTTTCACAGGCAACCAACTGGGCAGGCCGGGGACGCTGCGCGATCAGTTATCACTCTGATCGGGAATACAATGGCGGTATGCAATCACAGCAACTGATTCGGGATATTCATGCGGCGGGCAGGGCGCGCCCGCTGGTGATGGGCGTGGTCAATGTGACGCCGGATTCCTTTTCCGACGGCGGGGCTTTTCTTGCGCCGGAGCGGGCCATTGCACATGCGCTGGAGCTGGTCGAGGAAGGCGCGGATATTCTTGACCTTGGCGGAGAATCGACCCGGCCGGGCGCCGAACCGGTTGGCGAATCCGAGGAGCTCGACCGCGTCTTGCCGGTGATCGAGGGCATTGTGGCAGCAAGTGACGTGCCGGTGTCGATTGATACCTCCAAGCCCGAAGTCATGCGCCGCGCGGTGGCCGCCGGTGCCGCAATGGTCAACGATGTCAATGCCCTGCAAGCCAAAGGTGCGGTTGAGGCCGTGGCCGAGCTTGAGGTGCCGGTGTGCCTCATGCACTGCCTTGGCGAGCCGCGCACCATGCAGCACAACCCGCTTTACGATGAAGTGCTTGCTGATATTTCCCGCTTTCTTGTTCAGCGCGTGGCGGTGTGCCGGCAGGCGGGTATTGATGAGTCTCGTATCGTGCTCGATCCCGGCTTCGGTTTTGGCAAGACCCTGGCGCACAATCTGGAGCTGCTGGCCCGGCTAGATGAGCTGGTCGCGCTGGGCTATCCGGTGCTGGCTGGCATGTCGCGCAAGTCCATGCTGGGCGCGATTACCGGTCGGAAACGGCCCGATCAACGTCTGGCGGGCTCAATCGCTGCCCACCTGCTTGCTGCTCAGAAGGGGGCTGCCATCGTGCGTGTCCATGATGTTGGCGCTACGCTCGATGCCCTGAAAGTTCTGCAGGCCGTCGATCAGGGATAAAATACCACCCATGACTGCAATGAAATATTTTGGCACGGACGGTATTCGTGGCCGTGTCGGTGAGCCGCCGATCACCGCCGAGTTCGCGCTCAGGCTGGGCTGGGCCGCCGGCCGGGTACTGATCGAGGAGTATGGCGAGGAAGCCGCCGTGGTGATCGGCAAAGACACGCGCATTTCCGGCTACCTGCTTGAATCGGCGCTTGAGGCGGGGTTTTCAGCCGCAGGCGTTGATGTGCTGCTGCTCGGCCCGATGCCGACCCCGGCCATTGCCCACTTGACCCGCAGCCTGCGTGCGGCGGCCGGTATCGTGATTTCGGCCTCACACAATCCTTACGGCGACAACGGCATCAAGTTCTTCTCGCGCAAAGGCGAGAAGTTCAGCGAGCGCTTTCAGGCGGCCATTGAAGCTCGCCTGGAAGTGCCGATCGATCAGGTGGAGCCAAAGTATCTGGGCAAGGCGCGGCGCATCGACGATGCCGTTGGCCGCTACGTCGAATACTGCAAGGGCACGGTGACCTGGGGTACGCGCTTTGACGAGCTGCGAATCGTGGTCGACTGCGCCAACGGCGCGACCTACCGTGTCGCCCCAGCAGTTTTCAGCGAGCTGGGCGCCGAGGTCGTCAGTATTTTTGATGAGCCTGACGGGCTCAACATCAACCGCAACTGCGGCTCGACCCATCCGCAAAATCTGGCCGACACCGTGGTTGCCGAGAGCGCCGATCTGGGCATTGCTTTCGATGGTGACGGTGATCGGGTGGTAATGGTTGACCACCGCGGCAAGCTGGTCGACGGTGACCAGATTCTGTATGCCCTGGCGCGCGCCCGGCAGGCCAACGGCGGCCTGCACGGTGGCGTGGTCGGCACGGTAATGAGCAATTTCGGGCTGGAACAGGCGCTGGACCGGCTCGGGATCGAATTTGTGCGCAGCAAGGTCGGCGACCGTCACGTCCACAGTGCGCTGATCGAGCGCGGCTGGGTGCTCGGTGGCGAGGCCTCGGGCCATATCCTGTGCCTGGACCGAGCGACGACCGGCTGCGGCATCGTCAGCGCGCTGCAGGTGCTTGAGTTTGTCGCCCGCAGTGGCAAGACTCTGGCCGAGCTGGTAGACGGCATGTCCAAGTGCCCGCAGGTAATGATCAATGTCCCGACCCGCGGCCAGGCGCGCGGCGCACTCGACGGCAACGAAGAGATTGCCGAGGCGGTTCGTCAGGCCGAAAATGAACTTGGTGGGCAGGGGCGGGTAATTTTGCGACCGTCGGGTACCGAGCCTGTGGTGCGCGTTACGGTCGAGGGCGTTGATTCAGACCAGGTCCAGCGTCTGGCCGAGGAGTTGGCCGACTCGGTTCGCGAGGGTCTGGAGACCTGAGTGCGACCCGCTTCACCACACCAACGACCCGGTGGAGATGGATTTTGGCATGGACCGCCGGGGACGTCGCCCTGGCCTACGATTTGGAAACCGTAGGTTGACCCTACGTGGCCGACGTCGCCCCGGCCTACGATTCGGAAACCGTAGGTCGGTCCGACGTGGCCGACGGCCCACGTCTCAGCCTTTCCCGTCAATCCAATACATTTCCCGGGGTCCCGGCCGGCCCACACCAACGACCCGGTGGAGATGGATTTCAGACGCGTGCGATGCGTAGTTGCCCGCGG
>CALEIM010000081.1 GCA_937876395.1 uncultured Wenzhouxiangella sp.
GTTAAGGTGGACGTTGGCAATACCCTGATGATCGGCGGCCAGTCGGGTCAGCTCGAAGTAGTGGGTGGCGAACAGGCTGAAAGCGCGCCGTTCCAGCGCCAGCTCGGTGGCCACCGCCCAGGCCAGGGCCAGGCCGTCGAAGGTGGATGTGCCGCGGCCGATTTCGTCCATCAGCACCAATGAGCGGTCGGTGGCGTTATGCAGGATATTGGCCGTTTCAACCATCTCGACCATGAAAGTCGAGCGCCCGCGAGTGAGGTCGTCACCGGCGCCAATGCGGGAAAAGATGCGGTCAACCGGGCCAATCCGCGCGGACTTTGCCGGCACGAAGGAGCCGGCGTGGGCGAGGATGACGATCAGGGCAACCTGACGCATATAGGTGGATTTTCCGCCCATGTTCGGGCCGGTGATAACCAGCATGCGTCGTTCGGGATCGAGCCGGCAGTCATTGGGTACAAAGGCCTGGTCCTGAACCTGCTCGACGACCGGGTGGCGGCCGGCGACGATGTCGATGCCGGGCTGCTGATCCAGCTCGGGTTGATTGAGCTCAAGTGCCTCGGCGCGTTCGGCAAAGCTCACCAGAACATCAAGCGTGGCCAGGGCCGAGGCGATAATGGCCAGCCGGCCATGCTCGCCGGCCAGGTGTTCAATCAGTTCGTCATAGAGGGCCTTTTCCCGGGCCAGGGCGCGTTCGCGGGCTGACAGCACTTTGTCCTCAAAATGCTTCAGCTCTTCGGTGATGTAGCGCTCGGCGTTCTTGAGAGTTTGGCGGCGACTGTATTCGGTGGGCACCTTGTCGGCGTGCGTCTTGCCGATTTCGATGTAGTAGCCGTGCACCCGGTTGTAGCCCACCTTGAGCGTCTGAATGCCGCTACGCTCGCGCTCCTGGGCCTCGTAGCGGAGCAGGAAGTCGCTGGCGTTTTCGCTTAAAGCGCGCAGCTCGTCGAGTTCGGCATCGAAACCCTCGGCGATCACGCCGCCGTCGCGGATCAGCATCGGCGGCTGGTCGACGAGGGCGGCTTCAAGCAGTTCCGCGAGCTCGGCCTGGGGGGCCAGCTCGTGGCGCAGCTCGTCGAGCGTGGGCGAAGAAACATCGGCCAGCAACGCGTCCAGGGTCGGCAGCCGGCCGAGCGCTTCGCGCAGTGTGGCCAGGTCGCGCGGTCGGGCCGTTCGCAGAGCAATGCGGGTCAGGACACGTTCGACGTCGCCTAAGCCGGAAAGCTGCTCATGCAGCGGGTGCTGGGCGTGACCGTCAAGCAGAGCGGCCAGCGCGCCGTGCCGGGCAGAAAGTGCGGCGCGGTCGCTCAGCGGCTGAGTGATCCAGCGCTTGAGCTTTCGACTGCCCATGGGAGTCGCGGCGCGGTCCATCAGACCGACCAGAGTGTGTTCACTGCGCCCGTCCGGGTGGACGTCGATTTCCAGATGGCGGCGCGTGGCCGCATCAAGCACCAGATAGTCAGTCGACCGTACGGCGCGCATGCCGACCAGATGCGGCAGCTCGCCGGCCAGCATTTCGCGAGCGTAGCCCAGCAGGGCGCCGGCAGCGCCCAGCTCGGGGCCGCGACCTTCAATGCCAAATCCGGACAGATCCTGAACGCGGAACTGGCGGCACAGCTCGCGCTCGGCCGACTCCCTGTCGAACAGCCAGGGAGGATGTTCCTTGAGCGCGGCGCCCTCCCGTGCGGCGGCAAGCTCGCTGCCTTCCGGCACAAGGATTTCGGCCGGTTTGAGGCGTTCGAGTTCGGCACTGAGCTCGGCCGGGCCGGACAGCGCACAGCAGCGCAAGCGGCCGCCGGCCAGGTCCAGCCAGGCCAGGCCAAAGCGGCTGTCATCGGCCGGCAGGATTGCGGCTAGCAAACGCTCGGCGCGCTCCTCAAGCAAGGAATCCTCGGTGGCTGTGCCGGGTGTCGCGATGCGCACCACTTTGCGTTCAACCGGGCCCTTGGCCGTGTCCGGGTCACCGATCTGTTCGCAAATCGCCACCGACTCGCCCTTTTTCAGCAGCCGGGCCAGGTAGCCGTCGACGCTGTGATAGGGGACGCCGGCCATCGGTATGGCTTGACCCGCGGATTTGCCGCGCTGGGTCAGAGTGATGTCGAGTAAGCTGGCCGCGCGGCGAGCGTCATCATAGAACAGCTCATAGAAATCGCCCATGCGAAACAGCAGCAAAATATCCGGGTAGTCTGCCTTGATGCGCAAATACTGCTGCATCAGGGGCGTGTGCTGGGCGGTGGTGTCTGACATCAGCTTGTAATCGGCTCGGGCGTCGATTGGCGTCGATTGGCGTCGACCGGTGTGGCGCAAACGGCTTGCAGGCCGGTGACAACTTTGAAAACGGCGGTTTGAACCGGGCATTATAGGAGCCATGATGATGCGATATGACGATGAGGCGCTGGACATGCTGGCCAGTGCCGTGGCGACCGAACTGCGCCTGCGCGGACGGCGTCTGGTAACGGCTGAATCCTGCACCGGCGGCTGGATCGCCAAGGTCTGCACCGATCTGCCGGGCAGTTCGGAGTGGTTCGAGCGCGGTCTGGTCAGTTATTCGAATCTGGCCAAATCGGAACTGCTGGGGGTGAGCGCTGCTGATATCCATCGCTACGGGGCGGTTAGCGAGGAAGTGGCCGCGGCCATGGCGCGCGGGGCGATCGGGCGCGGCGGGGCTGACGTGGCGGTGTCGGTGTCGGGAATCGCCGGTCCGGACGGCGGATCGCCCGACAAGCCTGTCGGTACGGTGTGCTTTGGCTGGGCGCTGAGCGCGGCCGCGGTCGAAACCGAGCACCGTCTGTTTTCCGGCGATCGTGACACGGTGCGTCGTCTCAGCGTGGCCACGGCACTCAACGGTCTGCTGCAACGCTTGGCCCACCATGTGACTTGATGTTGCAGCGGTCGTTCGCGATTATCAGGTTTTGAGAAAGCCGTCGGTACAATGAGCTTCGGATTGGGGCTGCGCGGTAGGAAATCGCCGTGAATGGCCCGAGGATATCTGCGTGACGCTTGTCGCGCCCCCTGGACAGCTCGGTCGCTGTGCCATAATCGGTACCGGTCGCGGCTTCCAGAAATGCATCGAAAAGAGAGGATTTTTTATCGTGGACGACAATCGTAAACGGGCACTGGCCGCCGCACTGGGCCAGATCGAGAAACAGTATGGCAAGGGCGCGATCATGCGCATGGGCGACGATGCCGGTCGGCGCGATGTGCCGGTGGTATCGACCGGCTCGCTGGCCCTGGACGTGGCGCTGGGAATTGGCGGCCTTCCGCGCGGCCGGGGGGGTGAGGGGTACGGCCCGGAATCGTCCGGCAAGACCACGCTGACCCTGCACGCCGTAGCCGAAGCGCAGAAGGCTGGCGGAACAGCGGCCTTTGTCGACGCCGAGCACGCGCTGGATCCGAGCTACGCTGAAAAGCTGGGCGTCAACGTAGATGACCTGCTGGTTTCCCAGCCGGACACCGGCGAGCAGGCGCTGGAGATCACCGACATGCTGGTGCGCTCCGGTGCGGTTGATATCGTGGTCGTCGACTCGGTGGCCGCACTGACGCCCAAGGCCGAAATCGAAGGCGAAATGGGTGATTCACACGTCGGGCTTCAGGCTCGCCTGATGAGTCAGGCGCTGCGCAAGCTGACCGCCAATATCAAGCGCACCAACTGTCTGGTCATCTTCATCAACCAGATTCGCATGAAGATCGGCGTCATGTTTGGCTCGCCCGAAACCACCACCGGTGGCAATGCGCTGAAGTTCTATTCTTCGGTGCGCCTGGACATTCGCCGCATTGGCGCGATCAAGCGCGGCGATGAGGCAGTGGGCAACGAAACCCGCGTCAAGGTGGTCAAGAACAAGATGGCGCCGCCGTTTCGGCAGGCTGTCTTCGAGATTCTCTATGGCGAGGGAATTTCACGCGAGGGCGAGTTGATCGAGCTGGGCGTAGAGCACGGTCTGGTCAAGAAGTCGGGCGCCTGGTACAGCTACGGTGATGATCGCATCGGTCAGGGCAAGGACAATGTCCGGCTGTTCCTTAAAGACCATCCCGATATGGCGGCCGATATCGAGCGTCAGTTGCGCGAAAAGCTGTTGCCCAAATCGGCCGGGGCAGTCGAGAAAGCGACAGATAGCGCTCAGCAGTCGGCTTGAACCATGCCGGAGCGGGGTGGGTCAGCCGATATTGGCGAGATCCGCGAAGCCGCGCTGCGCCTGCTGGCGCGGCGCGAGCATTCGGTCGCTGAGCTCAGTCGCAAGCTGCTTCAGCGCGGCTGGCCGGAGCCGGAAGCTGAAGCGACCATTGCCCGGCTGGCTGCCGAAAACCTTCAGTCCGATCAGCGCTTTGCCGAAAGCTACGCACGATCACGCGCCGCCCGCCACTACGGCCCGCTGCGGATTCGCGCCGAGCTGGCCGAGCGGGGCATTGACCGGAATTTGGCGAGCCGGGCCGTTGCCGATCTGGGGGTGGACTGGACCACGCTGGCAGCCAGTTGGTACGAACGTCGCTATGGCGCAGCAGCGCCGGACAGTCTCAAGGAAAAATCTCGCCGCCAGCAGGCGCTTGCACGGCGCGGATTTGCCCATGAAGACATTCGTGCGCTTTTCCCAGCGTTGGATTAAAGGGCCCACCCTCAGTTACTGCGCTGGATCTGATTTTTGCCGGCGCGTTTGGCCTGAAGCAGTGCCTGATCGGCGCGGTTGAGCCATTGCTCGGCCGATTCGCCCTTGCGCAGCCCGGCCAGCCCGAACGACATGGTGAATTGCTGGCCGTCCGGTCCGATTGCTGCTTCAGGAATCTGGCGCTGCAGATGGGCGAGCGCTACTGTGGCGCCCTCCATGGTGGTGCGTGGCATCAGCAGCACAAACTCTTCGCCGCCGTAGCGGTAGAAGCGATCTTTTTCCCGGGTATTTTCCTGAATCAGGCGGCTGAGTGTGATCAGCGCCTGATCGCCGGCATCGTGGCCGTGGGTGTCGTTGATCTGTTTGAAATTGTCCACGTCCATCAGCGCCAGACAATGGTGTTCAGACGGTCGGGTGTGGAGCATGACCAGAGAAGACAGGTGACGATCCAGCGAGCGCCGATTGTAGGCGCCGGTCAGCCCGTCGCGCTCGGCCAGTTCCGTGAGCTTGCCGTGCTGGGTATCCACCCGGGCCGAGAAGATCAGGCTGAACATACCCAGCATGATCGCCACGGCGACAAAAGTGAGCTGTTCGACGGAACTCTCAAAACTGCCAGGCAGAAAGGCGACGCTGGCCACCATAATGATGCTTGAGAGCAGGGCAATGCGCCGTTCGGACATCAGAAAGCTGCCCACTACGGCTGTAAACACCCACATGCTGCTCACATCCAGCAGCGCGACCATGCCCAGCGCTGCCGTGCTGGCAACGACGGCCGTCAGGTTGGTGGCCAGGCGGGCCCAGCGCGGCTGCCAGGACAGCAGGGTCAGGGCAAGGAATGTCAAGACAACCAATGAATCAGCCCCGGCGATCACGAAATCGCCGGTGAGAAATCGATAGATGGCAAAGGAGCCAATGATCAACAGCGCGCACAGACTGAACAGGGTGACCACAGCAACGCGCAGATCCGAACGAATTGATTCGCGGATCTGTTCCAGAGAAAATCGCCGGGACGGTTGCCGTGGTGCCGGATTCGGACCGTTCGTGGGATTATCCAGAAGGATGTGTCTGCTCTCGTTGATTGGAATGGGCCTGTAGTGCGGGTCTGCGAGAGTATATGCAATTATCGGGCCAAGTGATCATGGCGCAATCGATTCACTTGTTCCGACGCGCAATGCGGCTCAGACTCGCCCCGACCCGGCGCAGGCAGATTTTGCTGACTGGACAAAAATTTGCAGTTTTGGCCGTAAAGTCCATCCTGATTAGGCATGCTGCTCAGCCCGTGCCCGGCTCAAAACCTTTGCACCTTTGCGATTCAAGACTTTGTACTTCCCGCTCCATGCCAATCGAGGCGGCACGACCTTGCAATCGACCATCTGGCTTAAACTATGCTCTGATGCGCAGGAGCCTGTCGGATTGAACGCTGATCCAGAGCGGAAAAGCTGGATTGGGCCGGGTTTCACGCTCCGACAGGTTCCCAGGTGCTGTCGAATTCCTGAATCCTCACATTTAGCCAAAGATGAAAACAACTGCTGAAATACGCCAGGCCTTTATCGATTTTTTCGCCCAGCGCGATCACCGAATTGTGCCGTCAAGTTCATTGGTGCCGGGCAATGATCCCACCCTGCTGTTCACCAATGCCGGCATGGTCCAGTTCAAGGACGTTTTTCTGGGCTCTGAAACGCGCCGTTATTCGCGCGCGGTGACCGCCCAGCGCTGCGTGCGCGCCGGTGGCAAGCACAACGACCTTGAAAATGTTGGCTATACCGCCCGCCACCACACCTTCTTCGAGATGCTGGGCAATTTCAGTTTTGGCGACTACTTCAAGCGCGAGGCGATCGAATACGCATGGGCCTTTCTGACCGAAGTCTGCAAGATCGCGCCGGAGAAGCTGTGGGTGACGGTGTACGCCGACGACGAGGAAGCGGCGCAGATCTGGCTGGACCACATCGGCGTTGACCCAGAGCGCCTTTCCCGCATCGGCGACCGGCCCGGCACGCGCTATGACAGCGACAACTTCTGGGCGATGGGTGAAACCGGGCCGTGCGGCCCCTGCACCGAGATATTTTTCGACCATGGCCCGTCGGTTGCGGGCGGCCCGCCGGGCAGTCCGGACGAGGACGGCGACCGCTACATCGAGATCTGGAACCTGGTGTTCATGCAGTACGATCGCGCCGCCGATGGCAGCATGAGTGCGCTGCCGGCGCCGTCAGTCGATACCGGCATGGGCCTGGAGCGCCTGGCTGCCGTGCTCCAGGGCGTGCATTCCAATTATCGGATTGACCTGTTTGCGCATCTGCTTGACGCGGCCGCCAGGCTGACCGGGAGTGCCGATCGTGAGGCCGCGTCGCTGAAAGTCATTGCCGACCATATTCGCGCCTGCGCGTTTTTGATTGTCGACGGCGTGCTGCCGTCCAACGAAGGCCGCGGCTACGTGCTCAGACGAATCATCCGCCGCGCCATACGCCACGGCTACAAGCTGGAATGTCAGGAGCCATTTTTTAACCGCATGGTCGACCCCTTGGCCGAAGCAATGGGCGATGCCTATCCGGAGCTGCTCGAACAGCAGGCCTATATCAAAGAGGTACTGGAGCGTGAGGAAAGCCGCTTTGGAACCACCCTGGAACAGGGTATGAAACTGCTTGAAGCGGCGGTGGCCGGGCTTGAGAGTGGCGAAATTCCGGGGGATGTGGCATTCAAGCTCTACGACACCTATGGCTTTCCGCTCGACTTGACCCGCGATATCGCCCGTGAACGCGATCTGGGCGTTGACGAGCAGGGTTTTGAGCAAGCCATGGAACAGCAGCGCGAGCGCGCACGGGCGGCAGGCCGCTTTGGCAATGTCGATGGCCTGCCCGCCGAGTTGATCGCCAAACTTCCGGCAAGCGAATTCCTGGGCTATGCAAGCAATGCTCTGGACGACGGCCGGCTGCTCGCCATCATTGTGGACGGCCAGCCGGTAGAACGCATCGACGCGGGTGTCGATGCGGTGCTGATTCTGGATCGCACACCGTTCTACGCTGAGTCTGGCGGCCAGGTTGGCGATACCGGCCGGCTTGAAGGCGAGGGCAGTGTTTTCGAGGTAAGCGACACGCGGCGCTTTGCCGGCGCCTTTCACGGCCATATTGGCCGCCTGAGTCAGGGCACGCTGCAGCTTGGGGATCCACTGTCGGGACGCATTGATGCCCAGCGCCGCGCCGATATCGTGCGCCATCACTCGGCCACCCATCTGCTGCATGCGGCGCTGCGTGAAGTGCTCGGCGAGCATGTCCAGCAGAAAGGCTCTCTGGTCGCTCCGGATCGGCTGCGTTTTGATTTTACCCACCCCGCGCCGGTCAGCGAAGCTGAGCAGGCGCAGATCGAAAGTCTGGTCAATACACAGATTCAGGCCAATGCCGAGGCTGATGTGCGCGAAATGCCATTCGACCAGGCCATCGAGGCCGGCGCCCTGGCGTTCTTTGAAGAAAAATACGCCGACCAGGTCCGCGTGCTGCGCTTCGGCGATTACTCCATGGAGCTGTGCGGCGGCACCCACGTCGCCCGGGTTGGCGATATCGGCCTGTTCAAGATCGTCGCCGAGACCGGCATTTCGGCCGGCGTGCGGCGCATCGAAGCCGTAGCGGGGCGGCAGGCAATCGCCTGGTTGCAACATCTGGACAAAAGCATACGCGCCGTAAGCCGCCAGCTCAAAACGAGTCCGGACCAACTGGCCGAGCGCATCGAGCAGCTCCAGACACGCTCGCGCGAGCTTGAGAAAGAGCTGGGACAGCTCAAGGGCAAACTGGCTTCGGCCGCCGGATCCGACCTGGCCACCCGTGCCGTGGACGTGGCCGGCGTCAAGCTGATTGCAACCCAGCTTGACGATGCCGACGCGGATCGTCTGCGAGACACCGTTGATCAGCTCAAAAACAAGATTGGATCGGGGGTGATCGTGCTGGCCTCCACAGCCGACGGATCGGTGCGTCTGGTGGCCGGAGTCACCCGCGACCTGACCGACACGATTCGAGCCGGCGATCTGATCAAACACCTCGCCGGACAGGTCGGCGGCAAGGGTGGAGGGCGCCCGGACTTTGCCCAGGCCGGCGGCAGCAACGCGGCTGCCGTACCCGCCGCGCTGGACTCTGTAGCCGATTGGCTGCGCGAGCGTTTGCCGACGCTAACCTGACCGCCTACCTGATTACGCAGGTGTCTCAGTCATTGTCGAGAGCGCTTGCGTGGACCACCAGTGTCTGAAGACCGTAGATTTGAAAGTCCAAAAGCAGGGCGGCATGGCGGCCTGGGGCTTTGTGGGCCAGCTTTCGGATGAGGTTTTTGGGGTTTTTCAATCAAAATCTTTGCAATTCAAGGCTTTTTACTTCCCGCTCCATACCTGATAACGTCTGTCCTGATCTTCCACCCTTTGGATCGGCGTTCATCTGCGCAATTTGCGGTTTCGCCGGCTTTTCGGTCGTGCGGTAGTTGAAGTTCGGGCGTGGCCAGGAATTGCTGTGCGGGATTAAGGCGCCTTCGGTATAATGCGCCGGCCCCTGAATCCGGCAAACCGCAACGACTTTTCAGGTGCGCGTGATCGGTTCATCCTTTTTGCGGCCCATTACGGACCGCCCGCCTGTCAAGGCGGTCTGGTGTGGATTGATGCCGTTACAATTTGAGTTTTACCGGAGAGGTGGCAGAGTGGTCGAATGCGGCGGTCTCGAAAACCGTTAACGGGTTTGCGCCCGTTCGAGGGTTCGAATCCCTCCCTCTCCGCCAATAAAAGTTCCCGCTTCGAGAACAATCATCGCCCCTCCCGCTTGTCCCGACGAGAGGAACCCAGTGCATCGATTGCAAGGGACGGACTGGACCGAATTCATGAATAAAACGCGCTGCGCCGTAATCGGAGTGGGCTATCTGGGCCGCTTCCACGCCCGCAAGTATGCTGAAATCGAGTGCGCTGATCTGGTCGCGGTGGTCGATATTGATGACCGCGCAGCACGCGCTTCCGCCGAGGCCTGCGGTTGCCGCGCGTTGAGCAACTACCGTGAGATCATCGGCCAGGTTGACGCGGTTTCAATTGCTGTGCCGACGGCTCAACACTATAAAATCGCCCGCGATTTTCTTGATGCCGGTGTGCACGTCCTGCTCGAAAAGCCGATTGCCAGTTCGCTCGACGAGGCTCGCGCTTTGACCCGGTTGGCCGCCGAGCGTGATGTGGTCCTCCAGATCGGCCACCTGGAGCGCTTCAATGCTGCGATGCTCAATCTCAAAGGATTCGAGCTCAATCCGCTGTTTATCGAATCGCACCGGGTGGCCCCATTCAAACCGCGCGGCACGGACGTCAGCGTGGTACTCGACCTGATGATTCACGACATTGACCTGATTCTCGGCATGGTCAAAAGCCCGGTGCGTTCAGTGGCCGCAAACGGTACGTCGGTTTTGTCAGATGAGATCGATATCGTCAATGCCCGCCTGGAATTTGAAAATGGCTGTGTGGCCAATGTCACCTCCAGCCGGGTGAGCGTCAAGTCCGATCGGCGCATGCGCATTTTTCAGCCGGAAGCTTATATTTCGATCGATTTTCAAAACAGTGGACTGGCCATTCATCGCATCGGCAAACGCGAGATGTTCCCCGGGGTACCGGAAATTCTGCGTGAAGAATCGTCGTTCGAGCAAAACGATGCCTTGCTTAGCGAGATCGAGTCCTTCCTTTCGGCGGTGCGTGACGGAACTCCGGTGGTAGTCACCGGTGAGGATGGGCTGCGCGCGCTGGAAACGGCTGTGCGAATCAGCGAGCAGCTCAAGACTGCACGGATGCAGCGGCAGGCACGCCGAGCATGAACTGGCTGCCTATGGTTGATCTGGGCGTTCAGTACGAGCGGCTCAAGCCTGAGCTGGACGCGGCGATTGCCGACGTGCTGGCCGGCACGCGCTATATTCTCGGGCCCCAGGTCGAGGCCTTTGAGCGACAGGTCGCGGACTTTCTCGGCGTCCGCCATGCGCTGGGCTGTGCCTCGGGTACCGATGCCTTGCATCTGGCCCTGCGGGCGGCGGGAATCGGCCCGGGCGATGAGGTCATCACCACGCCGTTCACTTTTATCGCCACCGCCGAGGCGATCTGCTACTGCGGCGCCGAACCGGTTTTTGTCGATATTGATCCGCGCAGCTTCAATATCGATCCGGTGCGCGTTGCGAGGGCGATTTCCTCACGCAGTCGTGCGCTGCTTCCGGTTCACCTGTTTGGTCAGCCGGCCAACATGCCGGCGCTCGACGCAATCGCTCGGGACCATGATCTGATCCTGATCGAGGACTGTGCGCAAAGCTTTGGTGCCGACATCAACGGTCGGCAAACCGGCGCGCTCGGCCTGGCCGGAGCGTTCAGCTTTTTCCCGAGCAAGAATCTTGGCGCCTTCGGCGACGGCGGCCTGATAAGCACCAATGACGATATTTTGGCCGACGAAATCCGCATGCTGCGCAATCACGGTCGCCGGGTAGACGGCTATCGACACGAGGTGGTTGGCTACAACAGCCGGCTCGATGAACTGCAAGCCGCTGTGCTGCGGGTCAAGCTCGCGCATCTGGAATCGTTCAATGCCGAGCGGCGTCGGGTGGCAGCCGCCTACCGCGAACGTCTGGCCGGAACGCCGCTGGAGCTGCCGCTGGAAGACGGCGTCGGTCGCCATGTCTATCACCAGTTCACGGTGCTGGCGCCGCCCGGCGAACGTGAGCGTGTGCAGGCTGTTTTGAGCGCCAGGAACATTGCCAGCGCGATTTATTACCCGCTGCCGCTGCACCGACAGCCGGCCTTTGCCAACTATCCCCGCGCCGATTCACTGGCGCACAGCGAGACAGTTGCCGAACGCTGTCTGGCGCTGCCGATTTTTCCGGAAATGAGCGACGCCCAGATTGATCGAGTTGCCGACGCGCTGAAGTCGGCGTTTTAACTCGAAGCTTCAACGGTAGTAGGTCAGGCTGAACATGGCCCAGCGGCCGGCTGAGGCCAGCAGCGGCAAGGTCGGGTCATCCTCACTGCGACCGATCGTGGCACCGGTGCGCCAGAACTGGCGGTCGTTCAGATTGAACAGGCCAAGCGCCAGCTCCAGGTCGTGGCGCGGGAACCAGCGGTTCAGCCAGTCGACCGTCATGTAGCCGGGGGCGGAAAACAGCGGCTGATCCTCCTCATCAAAAAGCACCCGCTGGCCGCGCACGGCGGTGGCGATCAGGCGGGATTCAAAGCGTGCATCGGCTGAGTTCCAGGCCAGTTCGGCGATCAGGGAAGGGGGATTGATGCCGGACAGATTGCGACCACTGACCCGGTCGGTGCCACGTGACCACTCCGCCGCCAGCTCGGTTGAAAAGCCGCTGGTCAGTTCGTGGCGCAGCCTGAGCTCGCCGCCTTCGATCCGCGCCCGTTCACGGTTGATTGACTGGAACAGCAAAAAGCCGCTGGCCGGATCGAAGCCGAGCGGGGCGCGAGTCTGGATGAAGTCGCGATAGTCGTTGCGGTAGAGGGCCAGCTCGGCCTGAGTGTTCTGGCCGCGCCAGCGCAGACCGGCTTCCAGCGTTTCGCCGCGCTCGGCCTTGAGGTCGGGGTTGGCGATGGCGCGGACCCGGAACTGAACGTACTCCAGACCGATGTTGACATCCTCGAACGGCGGTGCGCGCAGGCCGCGGGCGTATTGGACGAAAAATTCGCTGCGTTGGCCCAGCGGCCAGACCAGGCCGAGCTTGGGCAACCAGCTACTGGAGCTCAGCTCGGTTGTTTCGGCATCGGGGAACACCGAGTGAAACAGGGGGTCATCGCGCAGGGACAGGTCGTAATATTCGTAGCGGATGCCGGGGCTGAGGATCGGTCCGCCCTGCCAAAGCTCAAATTCATTGTGCAGGTAGACGCCCAGCTCATCGATGCGGCTGCGCGGGAAATCACGCAGCGGGAAGGGCTCGCCGAGCATGGTGTTGTTGATCTCGCCGGTAAGCAAATTGGTTTCCAGACCGTCGCGCCGGTTGACGATTTCCGAGCGGCTGAATTCCAGACCGTAGCCCAGGCGATGTGAGCGTCCGAAAGCATCCAGATCGGTTTCCAGGTCGGCGCCGAAGCCGCTGGTTTCCTGGCGAAACTCGAAACGCCGGAACTGATCGACCGGGATCGGCGCTGCCGGTCGATAGTCCCGGGTTTCCTGGACGACGTCACTTAGCTGGTGCCAGGTGCGCCAGCTTCCGCGGCTGATCGGCCCGGCGCTGGCCAGGGTCTGGTCGATCAGCACCCGCCACTGATGGCGCCGGTCGTCGCCGGTCAGCCGTTCGGTAAAGTTTTGCCGGTCGCTGCCGAGGATGGCGCGAATGTCGCTGTCGCGGGTTTCGCGCATGCCGTCCAGGGTCAACCGAATGCGGCCTGCGGTGCTGTCAAAGCCGCTGCGCAGCAGCACGGCATGGTGATCGCGACTGAGCCGGTCGCTGGGCGTGTCGGCCGGCAGTTTGGCAACGTCGGTTTCCGAGCCGCGCTGGGCAGCACTGGCGATCAGTAGGTCAAGCTGGCCGGTTCGCCAGGCGCCGGCGGCCATCAGTCGACCGCGATCGCTGTCGCTGGCCGCGCGCAGGCCGACCCGGCTGCCGTGCCGACCGTCGCTGATGATGTCATCGGCGTCAATGCTGGTAACTGCAACCACGCCACCGAGCGCTTTCGAGCCATACAGGGTGGAGGCCGGCCCACGCAGTATTTCGACGCGCCGGGCCAGGCCCAGATCGAGCAGGCCGCGGCCGGTGTCGGCATAGCTGCCGATGTCAAACTGGTCGGCAACCGGCACCTGGTCGATGACCAGGGCGGTGCGATTGCCGCCCACGCCGCGAATGCGAAAGCCGCCGTAGCCGAAGCGCGTTGAGCCGGCGTTGATGGATACACCGGGTTCATAACGGACCAGATCGGCCGGATCAAAAACCATATCGCGGGCCAGCCGTTCCTCACCAATCACGGTGACCGTTCCGGCCACGTCAGAGAGCTGGCGTGGTTGGCGGTGGGCGATAACGGTGATTGGGTCCAGTGACCTGGAGTCCTCGGTCGTTTCGGTGGCCGGGGTTTCGTCGATCTGGGCGGACGCGGTGGCAGCCAACATCACCAGGCTGAAAAGACAGGGTCGGACGTGCATGTTTCGGGAGCCTCAGAGTCAAGCGCCCCGGAAGTCCGGGGCGCGTGGATGGGGCAGTGTTGCCAATGAGCTGGTGGTAAGCCAGCGCAGGTTTTCAGGTCAGTAGACTTCGTTGCGCGTATTGTAGTTGTTGAACTTGCCGGTCGGAGTGACGATGCGCTCACCCTTGATGACGTGCTTGAGTTCGTGTGTCTTGTCGTCAACAACCACAATGGCCGACTCTTCTTCCATGCCTGACCACACCGAGAACCAGACCTCATCGCCGGACTTGTTATATTCAGGCTGGACGATGCGCTTCGGCCCCGGGCCGAGATCGGCCCATTCGCCAATCGGCAGGACCTTGTAGCCGGCATCAAAGTCACGGATATCGAATACCGCGATGGACTGGGCAATCGCCGGCTCGGGATGGAAGGTCGTATCCACCCACAGATTGGTCGATTCCGGGTGGGTCTTGACGAACAGTGAGCCACCGCCCTGGCCCTGCAGGGTGCGCACCACCTGGAAAGCGTGCTCCGGATGGCCGTCCGGGTCCGTGCCGATCAGGGTGATGTCGGCATTGCCAAGCGCAGATGTGGCCCACACCGGACCGAATTCCGGATCGACAAAGTTGGCACCGCGACCCGGATGTGGAATGCGCTCGGCCGGGACCAGCGCCTGCAGGCGGCGCTCCTTGGCATCGACGACGGCAATCAGGTCCGATTCGTTGGCCGCGGTCATGAAGTAGCGTCCGCTGGCATCCCAGCCACCGTCA
This sequence comes from uncultured Wenzhouxiangella sp., assembly GCA_937876395.1. Taxonomy (GTDB): domain Bacteria; phylum Pseudomonadota; class Gammaproteobacteria; order Xanthomonadales; family Wenzhouxiangellaceae; genus Wenzhouxiangella. The sequence goes on from CALEIM010000081.1 coordinate 14,463, forward strand.
TGCAGGAAGGGGGCGGCGCCAATGGTGGTCACCATCAGGTTGTCCAGGTCTTCGTAGTTGACCAGCAGGATCTGGCCAGTCTCCTTGACGTTGACAATGAATTCCGGATGCAGATGCGAGCCGACAATGGCGGCAACGCGGGGCTCCGGGTGGAATTCCTGGGTGCCGACCACATAGCCACGGGTCGAAACGATCCGGTGCGGTTCCAGGCTCTGGCCATCCATCAGCACGTAGTGCGGCGGCCAGTAGGCTCCGGCAATGGCGATCTTGTCTTCATAGCCGTCATAGCGGGAGTTTTCCACGGAACGGGCTTCCAGACCAATCTTGATCTCGGCGACCACCTGTGGCGGGTCCATGTACAGGTCGATCAGATCGATCCTGGCATCGCGGCCGATGGTGGTGAAGTATCGGCCTGAACTTGAAGCGCGCGAGATATGCACGGCGTAGCCGGTCGGAACAAAGGAGACGACCTCCTTGCTGTCGCCGTCAATAATGGCGACCTCGCCGGCATCACGCAGGGTAACGGCAAAAAAATTGTCGACGTCATAGTCATGCTGGGGCGTGTCCGGTCGATCTTCGGGAGCGACATGAACAATCCAGCTATCGAGCATGTCCGACAGGCCCCACTCGGGCGGCAACGGCGGCTCGTGCTGGAGAAAGCGCGCCATGGCGTCAATTTCCTCGTCCGAAAGCTCCCCGGATGTGCCCCAGTTGGGCATGCCGGCCGGTGAGCCATAGTTGATCAGGGCCTTGAGGTATTCGGTGCCTTTGGCCTGGGTGATGTCGGTGGTCAGCGGCAAGCCGGTCGCGCCCTTGCGCAGCACGCCGTGGCAGCCGGCGCAGCGCTCGAAATAAATTTGCTGCGAGCGTTCGAATTCAACCTCGTTCATATCAGGGGCGCCGGGCGTAATCACCTGAGAACCACCGGTGATGGGCGAGGGCGCGCCCCCGTAGGCAATCTGACCTTCACTGGTTTCGGGGTGCCTTTGCCCGGCGGCGCGGTCGATCAGGCCGGCCTCGACGCGAATGTCGTGCACCGTCTCCAGGCTGACGTCACCGCCCGTGTGTCCCCAGCTGTTCATGACATAGTGAACAATATCAACCACTTCCTGATCGGTCAGGTAGCTGACCGGCGGCATCACGCCGTTGTAAGTCACGTCGTTGACCACGATCTCGCCGGACTGGCCGGTCAGAATGATCTCGGCCACGTACTCGGGTCGATCAGCGATATTGGGGTTGTCGGCCAGCGGCGGAAAAGCGCCCATCAGGCCGGTCCCGTCGGCTTGGTGGCAGGCGCGACAGTGGGTCTGGAAACCCTGGTGGCCAGCCTCCATCGAATCGACCGAGGCTTTGGCCACTTCCGCGCTGTGGACCTGCGTGTCGATAGTCGAGGCGGCGTTTGGCGTCTCGCTGCCGCAGGCTGCCGTGGTAGCCACGGCAAGGCCGAGAGCAGCCAGCCAGTAAACCGATTGAAACGTCTTGTTCATCTATCTGATCTCCGGTGGGTGGGTCGGCATTCATTCCAAACGCAGCATAGCCTGCATCGCAAGATCGGGCCTTGCGCCAGATCAAAAACCCGGCCTGTTGATCGTCAGATGCCCGTCTCGCCACGCGAATAATAGCCGCTTGAAGCCGGCCTGCGGTAAAACCGCTGTTCGGCGAAGTTTGCCGCGGCCAAGTTTGCGCTTGACCGCGCTCGGTCAAACCCGTACCATCTGCCGGCTTGATCCGGGCCGGCCCGGAGACATCGGGGTGTAGCGCAGCCTGGTAGCGCAACTGCTTTGGGAGCAGTAGGTCACAGGTTCGAATCCTGTCACCCCGACCATGATTTCCTGCCGGGAGTGCTCTGCCAGGCCATGTATGCGCCCGTAGCTCAACCGGATAGAGCATCGGCCTTCTAAGCCGACGGTTGCAGGTTCGAGTCCTGCCGGGCGCGCCAGTCCGTCTGGATCGAGTTATAATGGAGGTTTGGCGACTTTTCGTCGTCACGTTTCGTTCTAATGGTGGGCGTAGCTCAGTTGGTAGAGCACTGGATTGTGGCTCCAGAGGTCGCGGGTTCAAGCCCCGTCGCTCACCCCACCCCAAGGGCCGTTAGCTCAATGGTAGAGCAGCTGACTCTTAATCAGTTGGTTCGGGGTTCGAGTCCCTGACGGCCCACCAGTTTCCTGCCGTCGGTCACTTGGATCGGCCGGTTTCATCAATTCATCAAACATTTCAATAAAGACACTAACATGCAGGTATCCGTCGAGAAAACTGGTGATCTTGAGCGCAAAATGACCGTCCAGGTCCCCAGTGACCGCATTGACAGCAAAGTTTCCGGCCGCTTGAACGAGCTTCGCGGCCAGGTTCGCCTCAAAGGCTTCCGTCCGGGGCGCGTGCCGATGAACATCATCCGCCAGCGCTACGGCGAGCAGGTGCGCGAGTTCAAGGAGATGGTGCGCGCGCTGCACCGGGAGGGGATCGAGGTCATCCTCGACGTGGTGTACAATCACACCGCCGAGGGGAACCACCTGGGGCCCACCCTGTCGTACAAGGGGATCGACAATCCCACCTATTACCGGCTGGATCCAAACAATCGCCGCTACTACGTCGACTATACGGGTACGGGCAATTCGCTCAACATGATGCACCCGCAGACGTTGAAGCTGGTGATGGACTCGCTCCGCTACTGGATTCAGGAGATGCACGTCGATGGGTTTCGCTTCGATCTCGCCTCCACCCTCGCCCGCGAGCTGCACGAGGTCGACCGGCTCTCCGCCTTCTTCGACATCATCCACCAGGACCCGGTGATCTCGCAGGTGAAGCTCATCGCCGAACCGTGGGACGTGGGGGAAGGGGGATATCAGGTCGGAAACTTTCCCGTCCTCTGGGCGGAGTGGAATGGTCGTTATCGCGATACCGTGCGCGCCTTCTGGCGCGGGGATCCCGGGACGGTGGGCGAGTTGGGTTATCGACTCACCGGGTCGAGCGACCTGTACGAGTCGGACGGGCGTCGGCCCCACGCCAGTATCAACTTCGTCACGGCGCACGACGGCTTCACCCTGGCCGACCTCGTGAGCTACAACGAGAAGCACAACGAGGCCAACGGCGAGGGCAACAATGACGGCGAGAGCCACAACCGCTCGTGGAACTGCGGCGTCGAGGGTCCCACCGACGACCCCGAGATAATCGAGCAGCGAGAGCGGCAGAAGCGGAATTTTCTTACCACGCTCTTCCTCTCGCAGGGAGTGCCGATGCTCTGCGCCGGCGACGAGATGGGACGCACGCAGCGTGGTAACAACAACGCCTACTGCCAGGATAACGAGCTGGGCTGGGTGGGATGGCAGCTCGGCCGCCGCGACCGGGAGCTGCTGGAATTCACCCGCCGACTG
>CALEIM010000082.1 GCA_937876395.1 uncultured Wenzhouxiangella sp.
GTCGGGTCAGACTAGCGCGGATCTCGTCATCGAAGGCAAGAGCCACACGGCGTCGGGTCTCGATAACATCGTTGAGGTTACCGTCTCCGGCACGACCCCGGAAGACATCACGACGGCCGTAAGCAGCGGTTCGTAATCAAGCCCAGGCTTGATGAACTTGGCGGCATCTCTGTCGGGCTTCGGCTCGGCGGGGATGCCGCCTTCGCTTTATAGCATTCCATTACACCGCAGCCCTCTAGCAGAACCCGGCCGTTTGTAGGGACATGGCGCGCCACGTCCCTACGGCGGTGAGAAACGAAACAGCGACGAACTGAGGTAATCATGGATACCGAGCTACAGGGGACCCAGCAGGCAGAAGCAGAACGGCGGCCGACAGACTTGTTCATGCAGAGGGCTGCACGGGCGAAGCAAGAGCTGGCCTCCGGTCTCGCCGCTCCTGTGGCTGTCGCTGCCTACGTCGCGCTGGTTCCTGTCATTGGCTCTGTATCTGGCTTCGAGCTGTTTAACAGTCAGCGGGTTCTCCAACTGCTGGTGCTCGGCATCGCCACTGTCCCACTGCTCTTCCATGAAACCAGAGCGCGTTGGCTCCAGACGTTCCTCGCGCTGCGAGCCGCCGATGATCTCGCCAATTCCGGGAGCCAGCACGTCCATGGCCGCGGCCGTTTTCCCGTCGTCGTTGAGGCGCATGTAAAAGGCCTTGATCTCATCGGGATAGTTCTTGACCACGACCGGCGCCTTGCAATGTTCTTCGGTGAGATAGCGTTCGTGCTCGGTCTGCAGGTCGGTGCCCCAGTCCACCGGGTAGTCGAAGGATTTCCCGCTGCGCTGGAGAATGTTGATGGCTTCGGCGTATTCGAGCTGGACGAACTCGGTGCGGATGAACTCTTCCAGACGGGTGATTGCGTTCGCCTCGATGCGCTCGGCAAAAAAGGCCATGTCATCGGCGCAGCGATCCAGCACGCGCTCAAAAATGGCTTTGAGAAAAGCTTCGGCCAGATCGGCCAGGTCGTCAAGATCGGCAAAGGCGATTTCCGGCTCGACCATCCAGAACTCGGCCAGGTGACGCGCGGTGTTGGAGTTTTCGGCGCGGAAGGTCGGGCCGAAGGTATAAACCTTGCTCATTGCCAGGCAGTAGGCCTCGACGTTGAGCTGGCCGGAGACGGTCAGAAAGGCTTCGCGGCCGAAAAAATCGCGGCGAAAGTCGATTTCGCCCGATTCGCTGCGCGGCAGGTTCATCAGATCCAGGGTCGAAACCCGAAAAAGCTGGCCGGCGCCCTCGGCATCCGAAGACGTGATGATCGGCGTGTTGACCCAGCAATAGTCGTTGCGGTCGAAAAATTCGTGGATTGCCTGCATCACGGCGTGGCGCACGCGGGTGACCGCGCCAAAGGTATTGGTCCGCGGCCTGAGGTGGGCGACGGTGCGCAAAAACTCGAAGCTGTGCTTCTTGGGCTGAACCGGGTAGGTGTCGGGGTCATCGACCCAGCCAAGCACTTCGATGGATTCAGCCTGAACTTCAAAAGTTTGCCCGCGCCCCTGCGATTCAACCAGACGGCCTCGGCAGATCAGCGAGCAGCCTGAGGTCAGGTGGCTGATTTCACTCTCATAATTCGCCAGATTGCCGTCGGCCACGAGCTGCAAATTGGCCGCGCAGGATCCGTCGTTGAGATGGATGAAGGAAAAGCCGGCTTTGGAGTCACGCCGGGTGCGCACCCAGCCGCGAACCGTGACCTCGGAGCCCGCCGCAATCTCGCCGCTGAGCGCCTGCTTGATGCTTGCCGTAAGCATGGTTTGAAAAATTCCTGAAGGCAAAGAGAACGAACCGCACATTATGCACAGCCTTGCGCGTAATATTCGATTACGTTGAAACAAGGCGGGCAAGCCGCAATAATACCTGCTATGGCCATTCAACCCCAGAAAAACACAGGCGAAACCGAAGTTTTCCTGACCGACGCGGCGCTCACGCGAGTGCGTGAGTTCCTGGCCCGTGACGGCGGTGCGGGCTTGCGCATCGACGTGCGTCGAACCGGCTGCTCCGGCTGGGCCTATGACGTTGCCCTGGCGCAGGAAGTCGATCCGGCCGACCACGTTTTTGAACAGGACGGCGTGCGCGTCGTCGTTTCCGACAAGGCCATGCCGATGGTTTCCGGCACCACCGTGGACTTCGTCCACCAAGGCCTGATCCGAGAATTTCGCTTCCGTAACCCAAACGTGACCGGCGAATGCGGCTGCGGCGAGAGCTTTACCGTCGGCAGTTGAGTGGCCCGCCCGAGCAATATTTTGCTGAAAGGCAGGCTGCTGGTGTAAAATGGCGGGATTTACCTCCCGGAGCCGCCTGCCATGCGATTGATCGAAGAAGCCCTTACTTTCGACGATGTTTCCCTGGTGCCGGATTACTCCGAGGTGTTGCCCAGGGACGTTGATCTGTCGACCCGGATCACCCGCGATCTGAGCCTGAATATCCCGCTGGTCTCAGCGGCCATGGACACCGTCACTGAAGCGCGCCTGGCGATCGCCATGGCCCAATCCGGTGGCCTGGGCATCATCCATAAAAACATGTCGGTCGAGCGCCAGGCCGAGCAGGTGCGCATCGTCAAGAAGTACGAAGCCGGGGTGATCAAGGATCCGTTCACGGTTGGGCCGGGCACCACCATTCGCGAAGTCATTGAGCTGACCCGCCAGCACAACATCTCGGGCGTGCCAGTGGTTGACGGCAATGAGCTGGTCGGCATCGTCACCAGCCGCGACATGCGCTTTGAAAAGAAACTTGATGATCCGGTGCGCAATATCATGACGCGCAAGGACAAGCTGGTAACCGTTCAGGAAGGGGCCAGCCAGGACGAAGTACTCGATCTGCTGCATCGGTACCGAATCGAAAAAGTGCTGGTCGTCAACGACAACTTCGAGCTCAAGGGCCTGATTACGGTCAAGGATATCCAGAAATCCCGCGATTTTCCGAACGCCGCCAAGGACAGCTCAGAGCAGCTTATGGTCGGCGCGGCCGTTGGCACCGGCGGCGATACCGAGGAGCGCATTGCGGCGCTGGTCGGCGCCGGAGTGGATATCGTGGTTGTCGATACCGCCCACGGCCATTCCCGCGGCGTGCTCGACCGGATTAGCTGGGTGAAGAAAACCTGGCCGGATGTGCAGGTGATCGGCGGCAATGTATCAACTGCCGAAGGTGCGCGCGCGCTGGCCGAAGCCGGTGCCGACGGCGTCAAGATCGGGCAGGGTCCGGGCTCGATCTGCACCACCCGGATCATTGCCGGTATCGGCATTCCCCAGGTCAGTGCGGTGGCGGGAGCCGCCGAAGCTCTGCTCAAGCACGATGTGCCGGTAATAGCCGACGGCGGAATTCGCTATTCCGGCGACGTCGCCAAGGCGCTGGCTGCCGGCGCCTCGACTGTAATGGTTGGCAGCCTGCTGGCCGGTACTGAAGAAGCCCCGGGCGAAGTCGAGCTGTACCAGGGTCGCTCCTACAAGAACTATCGCGGCATGGGTTCGCTCGGTGCGATGGAGCAGGGCTCAAGTGATCGCTATTTCCAAAGCGGCGCCAACGTTGACAAACTGGTGCCCGAAGGCATTGAAGGCCGCGTCCCCTACAAGGGCCCGATCGGCGCCATCGTTCATCAGCTGATGGGCGGCCTGCGTTCGGCCATGGGCTACGTGGGTTGTCGCACCATCGAGGAAATGCGCAGCCGACCGCGCTTCGTGCGTATCTCGCCGGCCGGTGTGCGTGAATCCCACGCGCACGACGTTGCCATCACCAAGGAAGCTCCGAATTACAAGCTCGGGTGAGTGGTTGGGGTGAGGCCCGGTGCCGAGGTGGCTGGGCTGCTCCTGCAAGCAAAGCTCGAGGCGCTTCTTTAACGGCTGTATTTGCGCAGCCTTTAACCAGGTATTTCATAGTTGTTCCAGATGGATATCCACAGCCACCGCATACTGATCCTGGATTTCGGATCGCAGTACACCCAGCTTATTGCCCGGCGGGTGCGTGAAATTGGTGTCTACTGCGAGATTCTGCCCTTTGATGCCGGCGACGCAGCCATTGTCGGCTTTGAACCTTCGGGCGTGATTCTCTCCGGTGGACCGGAATCAGTGGCCTTTGCCGACAGCCCGCGGATTCCGCCCCAGGTGTTCAAACTGGACGTGCCGATACTCGGCATCTGCTACGGCATGCAGGCCATGGCCAGCCATTTTGGTGGCGCGGTCAGTCCGTCTGACGAAAAGGAGTTTGGCTACGCGGAAGTCGCGCTGACTCAGCCGGGCCGTTTGTTCGCAGGCATCGAGGACCGCGTCGAAGACGGGCAGGGCCTGCTCGAAGTCTGGATGAGCCACGGTGACAAGGTCAGCAAGCTGCCGGAAGGCTTTGTGACCATCTGCACCACACCGTCGGCGCCGATTGCCGGCATGGCCAACGAGAACCAGCGCCTCTACGGCCTGCAATTCCACCCCGAGGTCACCCATACCCGCCAGGGCCGGCGCGTTCTCGAGCGTTTCGTGATCGATATCTGTGGCGGCGAGGCGACCTGGACCACCGAGGCCATCATCGACGACCAGATCGAGCGGGTGCGCCAACAGGTCGGCAGCGATTCCGTGCTGCTGGGCCTGTCCGGCGGCGTTGATTCATCCGTGGTCGCAGCACTGCTGCATCGGGCCATCGGCGATCAACTGCTGTGCATCTTTGTCGATACCGGCCTGCTGCGCCACCAGGAAGGCGATCAGGTCATGGCGACCTTTGCCGAACATCTCGGCGTTCGGGTTGAGCGCATCAATGCCCGCGAACAGTTCATCAGCGCGCTGGCTGGAGTATCCGACCCGGAAGAGAAGCGCAAGATCATCGGGCGCGAATTCATCCGGGTATTTGAACAGGCGGCAAGAAACCACCGGGAAGCGGCATGGCTGGCCCAGGGCACGATCTATCCGGACGTGATCGAGTCGGCCGGCGCCGCGACCGGCAAGGCCAGGGTCATCAAGTCACATCACAACGTCGGCGGCCTGCCCGAGGATATGAACCTCAAGC
>CALEIM010000083.1 GCA_937876395.1 uncultured Wenzhouxiangella sp.
GCGTCCCACCCCGCTCCACAGCCCCCTCGCCGCAGACGCCCTCGCCGAGTACCTCCGCGAGGCCACCCGGCTCGGGGTGCCCTTCGCGGAAAGTGACCCCGCCACGCTCGTCTCCGCCCTGCTCGCCCTCACCGGCCTGTTGATTGCCGCCGGCCCCTGGCTGGCCCACGCCCTCGGTCTTCCGTGGATACAGTTTCTGGTTGAGTGCGTGACCGGCTGAGCTCAAGCCGGACGGGGCTCTGGTCCGGCAACCAGGGAAGAAGCGGCCGCGATGTTAGCGGCGTCCGCTGGAATCGCCCGGTTCGGGGTAAAGCTGCTGCCACCACTGCGGCTCGTCTTTCAGCCAGCGGTCGTACCAGGCCAGGATCGTGTCCCACCAGACATAGCGTTTTTCACGATCGAGAATCCAGTGGTCTTCGCCGGGAAACTCAACCATCTCGACTTCGCGGCCGAGCAGCCTGAGCGCGGTAAACATCGTGTGGCTTTCGCCGGGCGGCACATTGGTGTCGGAATCGCCGTGCAGCAGCAATAGCGGCGTGGTGATGCGATCGGCGCTGTAGATCGGGCTGTGCTCGACGTAAAGTTCTCTGTTGTTCCACGGAAAGCTGCCGCGGCTGGCGATGCCGGAATAGCCGTAGCCCCACCAGCCTTCGCCCCAATAGCTGGTCAGAGTGCTGATGCCGGCGTGCGAAATCGAGGCGGCGAACAGGTCGGTTTTTGTCGCCAGATACATGGTCATGAATCCGCCATAGCTGGCGCCGATATTGCCGACCCGCTCTGAGTCGACAAAATCATGGCTGTCGAGAAAACGCTGGCTGCCCTCGATAATGTCATCCGCCGTGTACTCGCCCCAGGCGTTGACGTGACGGGCCGAGAAATCCTGGCCATAGCCGATCGTGCCGCGCGGTTGCAGGACGTAGATCACATAACCGTTGGCCGCCCACAGGTTGAACGGGTAGCGGCCGGTGAACTGGCGATTGACCGGCGTGGTGCCGCCGTAGTAATAGACGATCAACGGATAGCGCTGTGATTCATCGAAGTCCGGCGGCAGGTAATAGCGTCCCTCGATGGTATCGCCGTCGGTGTTGACAAAGTCCCAGTCGCGAACTTCACCGAAGTGTGTGTCCGCATAGGCCAGCCCGGCCGTGTCGACCAGCGTCTCGCCCGGCGCCGACGGGTCCAGATGCACGACTCGCTGAGGCTCGGTAGCGCTGGAGCCGCGCACGATGATCGTTGCCGGCGCGGTGCGCGAGGCGACTACCGATTCGATCACCTCCAGGCCTGTTTCAATGCGGTGAAATACCGTGTTCGCCGGATCGATCTGAACCAAAGCCGAACGCTCGCCATCAATCGCGGTCAGCAGCAGTTGACCGTCAGCCAGGACTTCGATGCCCGAAATCGCCGGGTCGAAATCACGGCTCAGACTGGTGGCTGTCTGTCCATCGACGGAAAGCCGGTAGAGCTGGGTGTCGTATTCATTGGCGATCAGCTCCTCGGCTGAGGTCTTGCCATCGCCGACGGCAAGTCCGGGGCCGGCCAGCAGCCAGTAGCCGTCCTCAGCGAAGCGAACGTCATTGAACAGGCGCAGGCGGGCAATTTCGCGCTGCTCAAGGTCGTCAAGGCTGAACTCGAAGATGCGGTGCAGGGAGTGCGGCGGCTCGGCATAGTCAATCACACGCTCGGACAGCAGCAGACGATTGGCATCCACGTCGTGCAGGCGGACCGATTGATCCGCAGCGGTCAGTGCGCGAACCAGGCCACTGGCGGTATCGATCTGGTAGATCTGCTGGCGATCACGAAAATTCGACCAGCGATCTTCAAGCGCGCGCAGTCGCTTGCGCTGTTCGGTGTCGCTGTCGTCCTTGTGCGTCCAGGCAAACAGGATTGATTCAGAATCCGGATGCCAGCGCCAGCTTCCGATCCCTTCCTGCGCCAACAGCAACGACCGGGCCTGGCCGGAAGCCGGTTCATGCAGCCACAGGTCACCGCCAGTCTGCATCGCAAGCCGGGTGCCGTCCGGACTCCAGGCCAGAGAGGAAGGATGCTGACCCACCCAGGACTGCAGTACCCGGCCAGAAGCTAGCTCGCGGATTTCCAGACGGCGCACCTGGCTCTCAGCCAGGTCATCATAGCGCTCGAAGGCCAGGGCGAGCAGCTGCCCGTCGGGTGATACCGCCATCGTGCCGACCGTTTCGGCATTGCTCAAAAGCCTGGCCGATACGCGGCGCTCGGGCCGGGTGTGGGCGGTGATCTGGTCGTGCGCGTCGCGGCCGGTCCAGCGGATTCGCGCTGGCGTATCGCCTGATTGCCCGGCGTGGACGATCCACAGCGAATGCGAGCCATTGCGCAAATCAAGCGCATGGCCGTTCTCGCCGGAATCGGATTTTGCACCATCGACGTACAGCAACACATCGCGCAGGCCCTGTATTTTCAGGTGCCCGCGCACGAAACGATCGCTTTCGAGCTGAACCCACAGCACGCCCAGCTTGCGCTCATCATTGATATTTTCGATCCCGGTGCGGCGCCAGTCGAGCTCGCGACCAAAGGCCGACACGCTCTGACCGTCACGCGGCAGCGGACCGTGTTTCAGGTTGTTGACCAGACTGCGGCGCAGCTCATCGGCGTGACCGGCCTGATCGAGCAACTCAGCGTCGATCGGCAGCGGGCCGAGCGCCAGCAGCCGGTCAATCTCAATCGGATCAGGGGCGGTCTGCTCGGCCGACAGCAGCATCGGTACAGCGCACAGAGCGAATATCAGGGACAGGCAGCGGATCAGGGGCATGGAATCAATCCTTCCTTAGAGAGCACGCGGAAAACGGGCAATGTACCAGATGGGCCGATGCCCCGAATATTCGCCAGTTTGACGATGGTCAAGTCCAGCCGGCGGACAAACGCCTACGCTGGTGACCGGTTCATTGATCAGCCAATCGCTCACCCACCATGTCCCAACTGATGCGCCCCGTATTTGATACCGATCTGATTGAACGCTACGGCGGTGAGGGTCCGCGCTACACCTCTTATCCCACCGCCGTTCAGTTCAATGACGACTTCGGTCCGGCCCAGTACGATGCGGCGATTGCCGAGAGCAACCGCCTGCCGATCCCGGCCGACCTGTCGCTGTACGTGCACGTGCCGTTCTGCGCCAGCCCGTGTTTTTACTGTGCCTGCAACCGGATCATTACCCGCTCGACAACCGCCGGCCAGGAGTTTCTGGTCAACCTGGAAAAGGAACTCCGGCTGGTCGCGCCGCGCTTTGATCGTGATCGTCCGGTGCGCCAGCTTCATCTGGGCGGTGGAACGCCGACTTTCCTGTCCAGCGAACAGATTGGCCAGCTCATGGCCTTGCTGCGCACCCACTTCCAGTTCGCTCCGGATGCCGAGCTTGGCCTCGAAATTGATCCGCGCACCGTTGATCCCGCCGGCATTCGCGAGCTCCACAAAATCGGCTTCAACCGCGTCTCGATCGGCATCCAGGATCTGGACCCGGACGTCCAGAAAGCCGTGAACCGAGTGCATGACACCGCCATGGTCGGTTCGGTGCTTGGTGCAGCCCGCGACGCCGGTTTTAGCTCGATCAACGTTGATCTGATCTATGGCCTGCCGCTGCAGACCACCGCAGGATTTTCGAAAACCATCGAGTCGATCATTTCCATAGATCCGGACCGCATCTCGCTGTTCAATTACGCCCATCTTCCTCATCTGTTCAAGGCCCAGCGTCAGCTCGATGCCGAGCTGCTGCCCAGCCCGGCCACCAAGCTGGCGATTTTCCGCAACACGCTCACCCAGCTACTCGACGCCGGCTACGAATTCATCGGCATGGACCACTTTGCCAAGCCGCAGGACTCGCTGGTCAAGGCCCGCAAGGACGGCAGCCTGGTGCGCAATTTCCAGGGCTACTCGACCCACGGCGGGCTTGACCTGATCAGCTTCGGACCCAGCGCCATCAGCCAGGTCGGCGACAGCTTCGCCCAGAACCATCGCAGCCTCGACGCCTGGGTGATTTCGCTGATCGAAAACCGCCTGCCGACCGCACGCGGCCTGACCCGAACCACCGATGACCGGATTCGTGCCGACGTCATCGAGCGGGTGATGTGCCGCAACCGGCTGGTTTTTCAGGACATCGAGCGCGACTACCAACTCGTCTTCCGGCGCTACTTTGCCGATGAACTCAGCCGCCTGGAAGAGCTGGCGGACAGCGGCCTGATCGAACTCGACATGCACGGCTTTACGGTCACCCCCAACGGTCTGCTGTTCCTGCGCGCCATTGCCAAACAGTTTGACGCCCATCTGGCACCAGTAGGCCAGACTCACGGACGCTTTTCGCGCATCGTGTAATTTCTATGGACGCGGATTCCGGCCACCCAAAGCTGGCCGGACCGGAACAGTCCTGCGCCGATTGCGTGCTGTTCAAGCTGTACTTTGCCCGGGACATCCGCGCCGCAGAGCGCCGGCGCCTTGATCAGGAAATCATGCCGCCGAGACTGGTAAGCTTGAGGCATCGGCTTTTCGATTTTTTGACCAAGGAGTTCTTCAATGCGGCTTGAATCCAGCGATCTCCAGGACGGCGCGCCGATCGACCCGCGCTTTGCTTTCGGCAGGCAAGATGCTCAGACGCACATGCGCCTGTCGGACAATCTCAGCCCACAGCTGCAGTGGAGCAACGCGCCAGCCGGCACACGCTCCTTTGCCCTGCTGTGCATGGACCACGACGTCCCGTCCGAGGCGGGCGCAGTCAACCAGGAAGGCCAGGTGCTGCCGGCCGACATGCCGCGGGTAAGCTTTTGTCACTGGGCAATGATCGATATCCCGGCCGCTATTACCGAACTGGCCAGCGGCGCCTGCAGCGATGGCGTGACGCCGAAGGGAAAGCGTAATCCGCCGGGGCCGCGTGGCAGTCGCCAGGGCCTGAACGATTACACCCAATTCATGGCCGGGGATGCCGATATGGCCGGCCAGTATTTCGGCTACGACGGCCCCTGCCCGCCGTGGAACGACGAACGCCTCCACCACTACGTGTTCACCGTCTACGCGCTCGATATCGAGCAGCTCGACCTGCCCGAGCCGTTTACCGGGCATGAGCTGGTGGAAGCGCTGGAAGGTCACGTGCTTGGCCAGGCCAGCCTGACGGGAAGCTATACGCTTAATCCGGACGTGACGGGGTAATCATCATTTGCGCGTTTGGCCTTTTCGGCCATTAAAGGCTTGCGAAAAATGAGCGCTTTTGGTTCCGGTTGCGTAAAATAGCGGCAGCGTCCGTCAGGCGCTGCCCGGAAATGGCGGGTTTTGTGCCGGCGCGCGATATGAATTTGTCCCCATCCCGACTCCGAGGTCCCCCGCCATCATGGCCGCCAACGACATCATCGAGCGCATTGAAGCCGAAGACATCCAGTTTGTCGATCTGCGTTTCACCG
>CALEIM010000084.1 GCA_937876395.1 uncultured Wenzhouxiangella sp.
GTTGGCAATGAAGGCCAGAATGATGGCCAGGCCGGCCAGCGAGCGGCCGGTGGTTGAAACGCGATCGTCGGCCAGGCGCGGAATCAGCATCAGCGCATAGGCCATGGAAAAGCCGCCGAAATAGATCGGATTGGTTGGCCCGTTGACGCGATTGCCGTAATCGCTGGTCTGGCCGGTCAGATGAAACCACAGCGCGTAGCCGCCGGCAATCAGTGCGCCGGCCACCAGCCCGTTCCACCAGGCGGCTTCCAGCCCTTCAACGCGGCGCAGCAGCAAAAAGATCGGGATCAGCGCCAGAAGCTTGGGTAGACGCTGAGCCGTGCCGGTGCCACCCTCGGGCAGACCGTGCAGCGCCCAGGCCAGCAGCCAGGCGCCGACAAATGCCGCGCAGACGATGAGAAACAGGCGCTCAAGCCGGTGCAGATCGTGGCGGCGCCAGCCGTCGGGCGTGGGCAGCCAGCCCAGGGCCAGCAGCACCAGGGCCATCACGCCAATATCGAGCGCGCTGGGCACCGTCAAGGCCAAGGCCAGGGTTACAAACAGGACCGCTCCGGTTATCCGGGCTAAGGGACGCTCGGCGGCGATGTGGCTCAGCCCATGCTCAGCCATGCGCGCCAAGCAGCCTGGTCTGGGCCTCCAGGTAGCGTTCGCGGGTTTGTTCGATGATTTCTGCCGGAAGCGACGGCCCGGGCGCGATTTTGTCCCAGTCCAGGGTTTCGAGGTAGTCGCGCACGAACTGCTTGTCGAAGCTCGGCGGGCTGGTGTCCAGACGCCATTGGTCGACCGGCCAGAAGCGCGAGCTGTCGGGGGTGAGCAGTTCGTCGATCAGGTGGAGTTGGCCGCTTGCATCGAGACCGAACTCGAACTTGGTGTCGGCGATGAGGATGCCGCGGTCGCGGGCGTAAGCGCTTGCCCGGCGGTAGATGGCCAGACTGACGTCGCGGATTTGCAGCGCCAGCTCAGTGCCAACCTGCTGCTGGAGCCCGGCCATGTCGATGTTTTGATCGTGATCGCCCACCGCCGCCTTGGTCGATGGCGTAAAAATCGGCTCGGGCAGGGCAGATGCCTGGCGTAGCCCTTCCGGCAGAACAATACCGCAGATCGCGCCGCTGGCCTGGTAGTCCTTCCAACCAGAGCCGGCCAGATAGCCGCGCACGATGGCCTCGACCGGCAGCGCCTTCAAGCGTTTGACCAGCATGCTGCGCGGAGCCAGGGCCCGGGCCAGCTCAGTGCTGCCGACGATTTCCGTCAGCCCGTTGTCAAGCAGATGGTTGGCCACCAGATCGCTGCACTGCTCGAACCAGAACCTTGAGATGCGGGTGAGGATTTCGCCTTTGCCCGGAATCGCGTCCGGCAGTACGACGTCGAACGCCGACAGCCGATCGGTGGCGACGATCAGCAGCCGTTCGTCATCGACAGCGTAGATGTCGCGCACCTTGCCCTGATGCAGCAATTCCAGCGGTGGCGGAGGATAGTGGCTCACGTTGACGGGTACAATATTCGACCAGTATCGAATTATACGCGCGAGCCCGATGTCATGAAGCAAGCAACCGTGATTGCCCCGTCGATTCTGTCGGCTGATTTTGCCCGCCTGGGAGAAGAGGTCAGTGCCGTGCTCGCTGCCGGTGCCGACTGGGTGCATTTTGACGTCATGGACAACCACTATGTCCCCAATCTGACCATCGGGCCGATGGTCTGTAAGGCGCTGAGAAACTACGGCATCAGCGCACCTATCGACGTGCATCTGATGGTCGAGCCGGTCGATCGCATCATTCCCGACTTCGCCAAGGCCGGCG
>CALEIM010000085.1 GCA_937876395.1 uncultured Wenzhouxiangella sp.
CGATCAGCTCCTCGATCACGTACTCGTTGACCCGGAACGGCAGCACCTGGCTGACCACCTTCATATCGAAACGCTGCGCCTCGGACAGGCGCTGCACCTGCTTGATCGAATCGAGATGGCGATGGGTGTAGACCTTGAATTTGCGCGGCGAAAAATGCGCACCGACATTGCTCTCGTCGCCGGATTCGTCGGCCTGGACGGCCTGGACGGCCTGGGCAAGTGCATTCATATTGATCTCCACAGTTGATGACGGCAACCGCAGGGACACCGTGGTCCCGCAGTAATGCCGCCTGGGAATTGGGTTCAGGTCGATTGGGGCAGGCGCGTCTGGTCGCCGGGCGACCGCGCGGAAAATGAAAGCCCCGGACCAGCGAAAAGGCCGCATGCGCGCACTTTAAAAGTGCGCTCGGGCGCTACTGGTCATCCTTCAGCATAACAAATGGGCCAGCCCGCTGCAGAGCGCCCGCTCGGCTGAGCCGACGCCGAAAGCGCTACCAGGTCGTGGAGGGATCACCGGGTGACACGCTTCAACCCTCTTCAGGCGGGATGCTGTCGAACGCTACGCCATCCACCGACACCAGCTGATCGAGCCGGAGCAGCTCGCCACCACCGGTGCGGACGAACTCCTCGCCGTCGCGCGCGAACACGTCGACCAGACGGTCCTCGAACCGCCGGGGTCCGCCATCACCTGAGCGGACGACGATCTCTACCACCTTCCCGGTCGTGGCAATGGCCTCGAGCCGGTCGTGAAGACCGCAGTCGATCGGCCGGTAGTCGCCTGACTCATTCATGTCGTTGGCTGTCATGCTGGAATGCCGGAGAGGTCTCCCCTGATCTTCGAGACATCCGCCCTCGGCGGCGCGCCGAACAATCGGCTGTACTCACGGCTGAACTGCGACGGGCTTTCATACCCAACTCTGTAACTCGCCGCGGCCGCTTCCAGGCCCTCGGCCAGCATCAGGCGCCGGGCTTCGTGCAGGCGCAGCTTCTTCTGGTACTGCAGGGGCGACATGCGGGTGACGCGTTTGAAGGTGTGGAACAGCGCAGATTGGCTCATGTTGGCCTGTTGGGCGAGTTCGCCGACACGCAGGGGTTCGGTGAAGCGCTTCTGCAACATCGTGATGACTTGCGAGATGCGGTTCGCCCGGGTGTCGCTGGTGGCGAACTTGCGGATTCTGGGGCCCAGTTCGCCCATCATGGCGCGGTAGAGGATTTCGCGACGTGCCATGGGCGACAGCACCGGAATGTCCTCTGGCTGCTCGAGCAGTTCGAGGAGACGCTGGAGTGCGTGCTGGGTGCCTTCATCCATGGACGCGCGGCACATCCCGCAGGAACCAACCGGGCATTCGCTGTCCTTCTCGGGAGCGGGCAGCCGGTCACCGAACTCGACGAGCAGATCGGCCACTTCCTTCGGGTCTATGACGAGCTTGGCCGCCAGGTACGGCTGCTCGGGCGACACGTCAAGCGTATCGGCCTGAACCGGAAGATGGATGTTGTTGACCATGTAGGTCAGCGGCGTGAAGTCGATGTGGTGGTCGCCGAAAGAAATGCGCTTGCGGCCCTGAATGAAGAAACACAGCGAAGGTTCGCATACACCCCAGTGGCAGGTGACGGCCTCGTCGGCTCGATAGAGAGTCAGTCCGGGGATGTCGGTGTCGTGCTGCCCGGCCCCGCCGGTGAATCTGGTCGTCAGCTCGACCAGCTCCGGGTTGACTCGCGCATAGGCGTCGGTTGTGACGGTGGCTGTCAAGGCTTGCATGGGGCACTCCCGATTGGTGAGTCTGAGTTGGAACGAGTATACGCCTCGCCACCCGCGGCGCCCAGCGAGTGGCCGGCAAGTTGGTAGAAATAGGCAACCACTAAACAGAAACAGGCAATCAACAGGCTGTTGCTCCGGATTATTCATATGCGCAGTGACTGCCTAAGGCCTTGTCAAAGTGATACTTATACTTTCCCGCTGGGCAGTCCGGATCGATCCGCTCTTGTGAGCGTCGGGGCCGATCAGGAAGGATCAGGCAATCACGCAGCAGGATTCTGCTACCGCCTCCGTGGCCCCTCCCCACATACTTTGCATCAATCGAACAACTCGCGAATCAACCATAGAGGAATCCAGATGATGCAGAGATTCAGTTCAGACAAGCCGCGAGGCCGGAACCTTCTCGTCAATACCCTGCTTTGGGTCGGTGTAGGTGCGGTCGTGGTCGGCTGCGAAGCGAGCGGGCAGGTCGAGCAGGCCCCGCCCCCGCCGCAGGTGGACGTTGCACAGGTTCTGGTCGAACCGGTGACGTTGCGCGAGACCTTCACCGGCCGGCTGGAAGCGCCCGAAACCATCAATCTACGGCCGCGAGTGAGCGGCTACATCCAGGAAGTGACCTTCGAAGAAGGCGAACTGGTCGAGGCCGGCGATGTGTTGTTCCGGATCGACCCGAGGCCCTACGAAGCCCAGGTGAAGTCCGCCCGGGCCGATCTCCAAGACGCGCGCACGCAGGCCGGACTGGCCGCGCAGGAAGCCGAACGCGCGCAGCGGCTGATGGAAGACCAGGCTGTTTCCCGTGAAGAGTACGACCAGCGCCAGGCGGCGCGGGCGCAGGCGCGGGCTCGCGTCAGCATGGCCGAGGCCACACTGGAGACGGCCGAGCTCAACCTCGAATACACGAGGGTGACGGCGCCGGTCAGCGGCCGTGCCGGACGCGCGCAGGTGACGAAGGGCAACCTGGCCAACGCCGACCACAGCCTGCTGACGACCATCGTCTCAGTCGATCCGTTGCACGTCTACTTCGACAGCAACGAGACGGCGGGCCTGGGCAGCATGAACCTGGTCGACCCCGAATCGAACACCCAGGTGTCGGTCACGCTGGAAGGCAGTGAACAGCAAACGCACATCGGGCGACTCGATTACATCGATAATCGCCTGGATTCAGCCACCGGTACGCTGACGTTCCGGGCCGTGCTGCCCAACCCGCTGGGCACGCTTCGTCCGGGGCAGTTTGCCCGTGTCGAGATGCCGATTTCCCGACTCGAGCAGGCCCGGCTGGTGAGCAGAAAAGCGGTGCTCACCGACCAGGACCGCCGCTATGTCTACGTGGTAGGTGTTGACAATCGCGCCGAGCGCCGGCCGGTACGAACCGGGCGGGCGGTCGGCACGCTTGTGGTTATTGAGCAAGGCCTCGACGCCGGAGACCGCGTAGTCGTCAGCGGCACCCAGAAGATCTTCCAGGCGGGCATGCCGGTCGATGCCACGAGCGTGGCCATGCGTACCGAACCGCCCGCGGGCGGCAGCGAGGCGGTCGTGATGAACCAGCCCTGGTAGACCGCCACATTCTCCCGGCCGCGGCGACGCGGCCCTTCGACCCCGTTGTTCTGTGTTGAGACGGTGCCGCACGGCGCCGTTCCGAGGAGGCTTTACCCATGAACTTCTCCCGTTTCTTTATCGACCGGCCGATCTTCGCCGCGGTGCTGTCGATCGTGATATTTGCCGTGGGCCTGATCGCAATTCCCAACCTGCCGGTCAGCGAGTATCCCGACGTGGTGCCGCCCTCGGTGATGGTCCAGACGGTCTACCCCGGTGCCAACCCCAAGGAGATCGCCGACACGGTGGCCACGCCGCTGGAGGAGTCGATCAGCGGCGTCGAGGACCTGATGTACTACAAGTCTGTGGCCGGCTCCGACGGCGTGCTGCAAATGACGGTGACCTTCCGGCCCGGCACTGATCCCGACGACGCCGCCGTGCGCGTGCAAAACCGCGTCAGTCAAACGCTTGCGAGGCTTCCCGAGACCGTACGCCGCCAGGGCGTGACCACTCAGAAGCAGTCGCCCACCTTCCTGATGGTGGTGCACCTGACCTCGCCCGACGACCGCTACGACACGCTCTACTTGCGCAACTATGCGCGGCTGCACGTCCGCGATCGCCTGGCGCGCGTGCCCGGCGTGGGTGATGCGCAGATCCTGGGCGGCGGCGACTACGCCATGCGCGCCTGGCTGGACCCGCAGAAGGTCGCCGCGCGCGGCCTGACGGCCAGCGACGTGGTGCGCGCCATGCGCGAGCAGAACGTGCAAGTCTCGGCCGGCCAGCTCGGCGCCGAGCCGATGCCCGGCAGCGACTTCCTCACCCTGATCAACGCCCGCGGCCGGCTGGAGATGCCCGAGGAATTCGGAAGCATCGTGCTCAAGACCGGCGCCAACGGCGAGATGGTCCAACTCTCGGATGTCGCGCGGATCGAGCTGGGCGCGGACAGCTACAGCCTGCGCTCGAAACTCGACGGCAAGGAAGCTGTGGCCATCGGCATCTTCGAAGCGCCGGGCGCGAACGCGCTCGAGATTCGCGAGCAGGTCGTCAACATCATGGATGAGCTTTCGCAAAGCTTCCCGGCAGACATGGAATACCGCACCGTTTACGACACCACGATCTTCGTGAGCGAGTCGATCCATGCTGTCATCAAGACCTTGCTTGAAGCGGTACTGCTGGTGGTTCTGGTCGTCACGCTGTTCCTGCAGACCTGGCGCGCATCGATCATTCCGCTGCTTGCTGTGCCGGTGTCGGTGGTGGGCACGTTTGCCGTGCTTTGGTTGCTGGGCTATTCAATCAACAGTCTGGTGCTGTTCGGCCTGGTTCTGTCCATCGGTATCGTCGTCGACGACGCCATCGTGGTAGTCGAGAACGTCGAACGCAATATTGAGGAAGGCCTGTCGCCGCTGGCCGCTGCGCACCAGGCCATGCGCGAGGTCTCGGGACCGATCATCGCCATCGGCCTTGTGCTGTGCGCGGTGTTCGTGCCCATGGCCTTCCTCGACGGCGTCACCGGCCAGTTCTACCGGCAGTTCGCCGTGACCATCGCCATCTCGACGGTGATATCGACGATTAACTCGCTGACCCTCTCGCCAGCGCTGGCCGCCAGACTGCTGCAGCCGAAGGGTGCACCCAGAGATGGGCTCACGCGCCTCATCGACCGCCTGTTCGGCTGGCTGTTCCGACCGTTCAACCGGCTGTTCAACGCCTCCTCCAGGCGCTATCGGCGCACGGTGTCGACCTTCCTGACGCGGCGAGGTGCGGTGTTCGTCGTCTACGCTCTGTTGCTGGCGGCCACCGCCGGAATGTTCCAGGCGGTGCCCGGCGGCTTCCTGCCCATACAGGACAAGATGTACCTGATGGCCGGTGTCAAGTTGCCCGAGGGCGCCTCGCTCAACCGTACCGACGCCATGCTGCAGGAGGTCATCGACATCGCCACTGATATCGACGGCGTCGAGCACGCTGTCGCCTTTCCGGGACTCAACGGCCTGCAGTTCACCAACACCTCCAATACCGGCGTGGTCTTCTTCTCGTTGTCGCCGGCTTCCGAGCGCAAGCTGAGCGCCGAGCAGATCAACGCCCGCATCAACCAGGAAATCTCGCAGATCAAGCGAGGCCAGGCGTTCTCATTCATGCCGCCGCCGATCCAGGGCCTGGGTAACGGCTCAGGCTTCCAGTTGTTCATCGAGGATCGCGCCGGGCTCGGCTACGGCGAGCTGCAGAACGCAGTCAACGCTTTCCAGGGCAGTGTCGCCCAGACGCCGGGGCTGGGGTTCCCGATCTCCAGCTACCAGGCCAACGTCCCGCAGCTCGACGCCGAAGTCGATCGCCAGAAGGCCAAGGCCCAGGGCGTACCAATCGACGAGCTGTTTGCCACGTTACAAACCTACCTGGGCTCGACCTATGTCAACGACTTCAACCGCTTCGGGCGAACCTGGCAGGTGATGGCCCAGGCCGACGCGCCGTATCGCAACAGCATCGAGGATGTCGCCCGGTTGCGAACGCGCAACGCCAACGGCGAGATGGTGCCGATTGGATCCATGGTCACGCTCCGCGAGAGCTATGGCCCCGATCCGGTGCTGCGCTACAACGGCTTTCCCGCCGCCGACCTCGCCGGCGAGGCCGACCCGCGCATACTCTCTTCGGCCCAGGCAATGGACGAGCTCGGCAACATCGCCGACCAGGTCCTCCCGGCGGGCATGGCCTTCGAATGGACCGACCTGAGCTTTCAGCAGGCGACCCAGAGCGGGGCGGCCTGGCTGGTGTTTCCGCTCGCCATCCTGCTGGTATTCCTGGTGCTGGCCGCGCTGTATGAAAGCTGGGTGCTGCCGCTGGCGGTGATCCTGATCGTGCCCATGTGCATGCTCTCGGCACTGCTGGGGGTCTGGATGACCGGCGGCGACAACAACATCTTCGTGCAGGTCGGCCTGGTGGTGCTGATCGCGCTGGCCTGCAAGAACGCCATCCTTATTGTGGAATTCGCGCGCGAGCTCGAGCAGCAGGGCCGCGACACGATCGAGGCCGCACTCGAGGCCTGCCGCCTGCGCCTGCGTCCGATCATCATGACCTCAATCACCTTCACCGCCGCGGTGGTGCCGCTGATGCTGGCCACCGGCGCCGGTGCGGAAGTGCGTGAAGCGCTCGGCATTTCGGTGTTCTTCGGAATGCTGGGTGTGACGCTTTTCGGCCTGTTTCTTACCCCGGTTTTCTACGTCGCCCTGCGCAAGCTTGCCGGCGGCCGGTCGATGGCGCGCCCGCCTCAGCTCGCGCTGCCGGGTCCCGATACCGATTTTCAAGCGGGAGAGTCTCATGCATAAATTTCTTCTCTCTTTCATTGCGGCCGCCTTCCTGGCGGCCTGCGCGGCCGGTCCGGACTACCGGCGCCCCGAAGCGCCCGAGCCCGATGCATTCGCAGCCGCGGTCGGGCGTGCCGGCCAGGCCGCTGACACCGCGGCCGACGAACGCCGCTTCTGGCGCGGCTTCGGCGATCCAATGCTGGCCGACCTGGTCGACACCACACTTGAAGCCAATCAGTCCCTGGCCGCGGCGGTAGCGCGCTACGAGCGTGCCGATGCCCTGCTGGCCGGAGCACGGCGCGATCGCTGGCCGAGCGTGACGGCTGGTGCCGGCGCGTCCCAAACACGCCCATCCGAATTCGAGCGCGGCGACGGGCCGAATACCTTCGAAGCCTGGGACGCCGGCCTGGCGGCCAGGTGGGAGCCGGACCTGTTCGGCCGACTGTCGCGACTTACCGAAGCCAGCCGCGCCGAATTGCAGGCCGCCGCGGCGGATGTCGATGCCGTTCGAGTCGCGCTGGTCGGGGAGGTCGCCGCGAGCTACTTCCGACTTCGCGGCCTGCAGCAACAGCGCGAGGTCGTGCACGCCAACGTTCGACTGCAGCAAGAGTCGCTGGCCATAGTCGACGCCCGCGTGGAAGCCGGTCGCGGCACGGATTTTGATCGTGTGCGCGCCCGCGCCCAGCTCGAACGGATTCGAGCCGAACTGCCGCTCCTTGATAGCGAGATTCGGGCGGTCATGCATCGCATCGCCGTGATTGCCGGGCAGCCCCCGGCGCACCTGGTTTCCTGGCTGTCGGCGCCGCGCGGGTTACCCGAAGCGCGCCCCGTCATCTCGCCGGGGACGCCGGGTGAGCTGCTGCGACGCCGGCCGGATATCGCCGCCGCCGAACGACGCGTCGCTGCAGCCACTGCGCGCATCGGCGTGGCCGCGGCCGATCTCTATCCGCGCTTTACGCTCAGTGGCCTGCTCGGCACGGTCGCCGGGGACGCCGGCGATCTGTTCTCGAGCGGATCGGAGTCCCGCCGCGCTGTGCTGGGCATCGATTGGAGTTTCCTCGACCGCAATCGGGTTCAGGCCCGCATCAACGCGGCCGACGCGGCAACCCGTGAAGCCATCGCCGATTACCGACAGGTCGTTCTAAGCGCGCTGGAAGCGACCGAAACCCGCCTGGTGCGCTATCACCGCAGCCAGAGCCGCACCGACCTGCTGCGCGGCGCAGCGAGATCCGCCGAGCGTGCCGTCGAGCTGGCCCGAAGCCGCTTCGAGCGCGGCTACATCGGCTACTTCGAAGTGCTTTCGGCCGAACAGGAGCTGGTTGCCGCGCGCGTCGAGGCCGTGCGCAGCCGGACCGACGAGGTGCTTGCCATGGTCGACCTCTACCGCGCCCTGGCCGGCGCGCCGCCGGCCAGTCCGTGAGTTTCTCTCCACACGCCGCCTCGGCGCGACTTCGGCATGATTCAGGCGCCGCTCAGCGTCGGGCGCTAGAATGATCGCCGGATATCATCGGACTGCCAAACTCATGCGTAATTTTCTGCTCGCCCTGACAACCCTGCTCGCCGGCCAGGCCTGGGCCACGGGTGAAATCAACGTGCTCACCGATCTCAAATCGCCGTTTCCGCCTGGCTGCATCGCCGTTGAGCTGCCGGCTGGTCCCGCTTCCCTGGACAACACCCTGTTCAATGAAAACATCGCGGTGCCGTCCATCGGTGCAACCCACAAAGACGCCCGGGTCCAGGTAACCATCTGGCGCACCGGCTGCCACGACAGCGGCTACTCAGTGGTGATGGTGCGCCTGCAACAAACATCCGGCAGCGCCGTTCTGGTTCCCAAGGTGTATGCCGAAGCCGGAGAAGTGATCCAGCCCATGCACGTCGCCCAGCTTATTCGTCACCCGGCGGTTGGCGACGTTGGCGCAGCCGCCAACATCATCAGCCAGACCCCGGTGACCTACATGCTCGGCGTCGACCCCTTCGCGATCGACGGGGAGACCGTGTTCTGGCCCGAAGACTACAACGATGTCTTCACCCTGGAACTGTTCTGGGGCGACTACGCCCCGCTGGTTGCGCCCATCGGTGAGCGCTTCATCATCGAACCCTATGTGGCGGAATTCGATCCGCCGCAAAACGACTATCCAGTCCTGCACGGGCGCATGTCAGGTCAGTACACGGTTGACGGCCTCCCCTACAGCGGCCTGTTTTTGAATATCGGCGAGGAATGGGACGACAGCAACAACGTCGTTGCCACCTTTTTCACCTACCTCGACGGCTACCCGTTCTGGGTGATCGGATCAGCCAGCGGCCTGGAGCCAGGCTTTGACCTGGTTACCCTCGACATGCTCGAACTCTACGGGGGAGAATTCTTTACCGTGCCGCCGGGCAGTTTCACGGAAGGAGACGTCGATATCTACTCAATCGGCACCATGAGCATTGAGGCACTGGACTGCAACCGCCTGCTGGTTGGCTACAACTTCAGCGAAGGCGGGCTGGGCACCGGCTTTTTCGAAGCCGAGCGCCTGACCCGGACCGCCGGATACGACTGCAACCCCTGGGAATAGCAACCGTTCAGGTCTCGGGAAAGCGTCCGGTGGCCAGAAAAGCGGCGACGGCCTGAGCGACGCTCGGCGCCGTCACCAGGCCGGTATGCGTGACCGGCATGACGCGTTCCAGGGCATTGTCCAGGCGGCATTCGGCCAGGCTGACGGTGCCGTCGTCAGGCGACTCAAGCGAACCAAACAGCCGTCCCAGTCCGAACGATCGGCTGCCGGCAATCACCGCCGTATCGCGCCCGACCGGCGCCTGTGAAAAGCCGGCTTCGAGGGCCGGTCGAACCGGGCCGATAAACGGCCGGAACAGGCGTCTGGTTCCGGCCCGTCGGGCCACTTCCGAACCGCGCACCGGCGAGCCGAGCAGAACCACCCGCCCGGGCGGAATACCGTCGTACTCGTCGAGCATGCGCAAAATTACCAGTCCGCCCAGTGAATGCCCGACCAGATTGAGCTGATCGCTTTTGCGTTCGGCAACAAAGTCGCGCAAGGCGCGCGCGTCGGCCGACAGCGACTGGCGCAGCGCCGGATAGGAAAAGCGGCTCACCGTAAAGCCGGCCTTTTGCAAGCGCTGATCGAGCACCACCAGACCAGCCTGGCCGTACCACAGGCCGTGTACCAGCACCACATGGTGATTTTCGGATCGGTCCATCATCAGCCCATTGTCTGGTGCATGGTTGGGTGCGTGTCAGCTCTGCTTTTCCACCGGGCGGAGCCTGAGTTCAGCGAGCTGCTCGGGATCGACCGGGGCCGGTGCGCCAGTCATCAGGCAGGCGGCATTGCTTGTTTTAGGAAAGGCAATGACTTCGCGAATCGAGTCTTCACCGGCCATCAGCGCGGCAATCCGGTCAATTCCGAAGGCAATCCCGCCGTGCGGCGGGCAGCCGTAACGCAGCGCCTCCAGCAGGAAGCCGAAGCGCTCCTGGGCCTCATTCTCATCCATGCCGAGAACTTCAAGCGCGGCCTGCTGCAGCACCGGATCGTGGATACGAATCGAGCCGCCGCCAATTTCCGAGCCGTTGAGCACCATGTCATAGGCGCGTGACAGTACCGTGGCCGGATCGGACTTGAGCGTGTCGACATCATCGACCGCCGGCGCCGTGAAAGGATGATGCAGGGCGTAATAGCGTTGGTCGTCCGGGTCGTATTCGAACATCGGGAAATCGACCACCCACAGCGGTTTCCAACCCTCGGTGACCAGATCAAGATCTTTGGCCACCTGCAGGCGGAGCGCGCCCAGAAAAGTGCTGACCAGCATCTTCTCGCCGGCGCCGAAAAACAGAATATCGCCGTCTGCAGCGCCCGTTTCCGCCAGCAGTCCGCTGACCGCCTGCTGATCGAGAAACTTGGCCACCGGCGACTGAACACCGTCCACTCCGGCTCCCGCATCGTTGACTTTCATCCACGCCAGGCCGCGCGCGCCGTAGCGGGCGACGAATTCGGCATAGCCGTCGATCTGCTTGCGGCTCAAACTCGCCCCGCCGGGCACGCGCAGTGCGGCCACGCGCGAGCCCGGATCATTGGCCGGCCCCGAAAACACCTTGAAGTCGACATGACGCAGGTGCTCGCACACCGTCACCAGCTCCAGATCAATTCTCAGGTCCGGCTTGTCGGAGCCGTAACGCTGCATGGCCTCGGCATAGCTCATGCGCGGGAAGGGATCGGGCAGCTCAACGGAGCACACTTCAGCAAACACCTGCCGAATCAGCGCCTCGGCGGTTTGCTGAACATCTGCTTCGCGGACGAAAGCCATCTCGATATCAAGCTGAGTAAACTCGGGCTGACGGTCGGCGCGCAAGTCCTCGTCGCGGAAGCAGCGCGCAATCTGATAGTAGCGGTCAAAGCCGGCCATCATCAGGATCTGCTTGAATAGCTGGGGCGACTGCGGCAGAGCGAAGAAACTGCCCGGCTGGACCCGGCTGGGCACCAGATAGTCGCGCGCGCCCTCGGGCGTGGCGCGGGTCAGAATCGGTGTTTCGGCATCAATGAAATCACGCTGGTCAAGAAAGCCCCGGATCGCGCCGGTCAGACGCGAGCGCAGGCGCAGGTTGCGCTGCAAGCGCGGACGCCTGAGGTCCAGGAAGCGATACTTCAGCCGCACTTCCTCGCCATCCTCATCGCTCATCAGCAAAGGCAGCGGCGCGGCCGCGCTTAGGATCTCAACGGTATCGACGACCATTTCCACCTTGCCGGTCGCCATGTCGGGATTCCACTGACTTTCCGGGCGCATTCGAACGGTGCCACTCAGGCGCAGGCAAAACTCGTTGCGCAGTGTCTCGCCCTCGGCAAAGGCCGGTTCATTCTCCGGCTCGATGACGAGCTGCAGAATGCCGCTGTGATCGCGCAGGCTGACAAAAATCAGCCCGCCCAGATTGCGCGCTCGATTGACCCAGCCGCACACCGTGACCTTTTGGTCGGCAAGCGATTCGTTGACCTGTCCACATAGATGAGAGCGCATGGTTCAGGCCGTCGGTCCGGGTGCGGCGCTGCCGCCCGGCTTGTCCGATTTCGGGCTGGCCTTGCTGTCGGCCGACTTGGCGGCGCCGTCAGACTTGGTGCCGGGCGGCTTTTCACCGGCCAGATTACGCTGCTTGTCCTTCTTGAAATCCGTCTCATACCAGCCGCCGCCCTTGAGCCGGAAGCCGGCGGCGGAAATCAGCTTGGTCAACGCCGGCTTGCCGCACTGCGGGCAATCGATCAGCGCCGGGTCGGACAGCTTCTGCAATTTTTCCAGTTCGTGCTGACACGACTGGCAACGGTATTCATAGATTGGCACGGTATTCCTCTCAACTGATGTCCATCAATGCTGCGTATTGTGGGGGCCAAAGGCCGCTTTTTCGAGTCATATGCTTGGTCAACCACCTCCGACCTCCGACCTCCGACCTCCGACCTCCGACCTCCGACCTCCGTCTTCCGACCTCCGTCCCCCGTTAATATAAAGCCATGCCCCGCCCTGCCCCGCCACCTGCCGAGCTTGACGCGCTGTTTGCCGACTTCAAGCCCGACGACTGGCCGCTGATCGCGCGCAGCAATCAGGGCACGCTGGTGCGGGTCCAGCATCAACACTTCGACCTGGCGGTCAAATCACCAATGGGTCGCAGCCTGCTGTGGTACGGCCGACAGTTTGCTTTGAGACGCGAACTGGCAGCCTACCGTCGGCTTGGATCGGTGGCCGGATTTCCACGTTGTTTTGGCCTGTTCGGCGGCCGCCATCTGGCGCTGGAGTATATCGACGGTCAGCTTCTGCGCGGTGCCAAAATTGCCGACCCGGAACAATACTTCAGCCTGTTAAAGACAGCCATCGCCGCAATGCACCAGCGCGGCGTGGTCCACGGCGACCTCAAAAGCCGCAACAACGTCATGGTCAATTCCTTCGGCCAGCCGCTGATCATCGATTTGGGAACGGCCGTGGTCCACAAACCCGGCTGGCATCCGCTCAACCACTACGTGTTCAATTATCTCAAGCGTATCGATCGCAACGGATTCATCAAACTCAAATACGGCGGCTACGAGCAGGTCGCCGAAGAGGATCTGGACTGGCTTGAGCGCTCACTCATCGAGCGCCTCAACCGGCGCTTTCGCCGGCGCGGTCGCTGAAGCCGCCAGTCGTTCAAAACCTTCATCCAGGCTGATCGAGGCCTGATAGCCCAGATCCCGACGGGCGGCAGAAATATCAAACCAGTGCGCGGTTGCCAGATGATCGACCACGAAGCGCGACAGCGGCGGGTCGGAGCGCTTTCGCAGCGCGCGCCAAAGCATTTCAACCGCGGTGGCGGCAGCCATCGCCAGCCGTCGGTCAACGCGGCCCAGGCGCGGTGTCTCACCGCCGGCCTCAAGCAGCCGTGTCAGCCAGGCGGCGACTGAAATCGGTTCGCCGTTGGAGATGAAGTAAGCTCGACCGGCCGCGCTGGCCTCAGCGCGCAGATTATCCAGCGCCAGCAGATGAGCCGCGGCCGCATTGTCGATATAGACCGTATCAATCAGCTTGTCCGGAGCCGGCAATCGCAGCCGACCGGCGCGATTTCTTTCAGCCAGGCGCGGCAGCAGATTATTGTCACCCGGCCCCCAGACCAGGTGCGGCCGCAGCGCGCAGACCTTGAGCCTCGGGCCGTTGGCGCCCAGCGCCAGGCGCTCGGCCTCGGCCTTGGTGGCCGGATACGGGGCATGGAAATGTTCGGCCAACGGCAGCGATTCATCGCCGCCGTTGATATCACCGCCGGCATGAACCACGCTCGGTGAGGACGTGTGAACCAGATAGCGCACACCGAAATGGCGGCAGGCGTCGATCACATGCCGGGTGCCGTCCACATTGGCGGCAATGAAATCGGGCGCATACAGCCCCGGCCCGGCCTTGGCGGCCACGTGGATGACCGCATCCACGCCGTCTACCGCGGCCATGACCGCCTCACGACTGGAAATATCACCCTGATGGCAGATCACCCCAAGTGCAGCCAGTTCGGGATAGGCCGATCGATTCAGGATTGAAACCGTCTCGCCACGCTCGACAAGCTGACGAACTATCGCCTGGCCAAGAAAACCGCCGCCGCCGGTTACCAGCACTTTCATGGCTTGATTCTCCAGATGAGATACGCCCGTCTATCGTACTGTACCGGGCTGTGGCAATTTGCGGCACTCGCCCCCATTTCCTTCCTTTCCGTCTCCAGATTGAAAATCACAACCATGGCTCAGTACGTCTACACCATGCACCGCGTCTCGAAAGTGGTGCCACCCAACCGCACCCTGATCAAGGATATTTCCCTGTCGTTTTTCCCTGGCGCCAAGATTGGCGTACTCGGTCTCAACGGTGCCGGAAAATCCACCGTGCTGCGCATCATGGCCGGAGTCGACAAGGATTTCGACGGTGAAGCCCGAGCCCAGCCCGGAATCCGCATCGGCTACCTGTCTCAGGAACCCGAGCTGCCCGAAGGGCAGAGCGTGCGCGAGGTGGTCATGGACGGCATCGGCGAATTGCGCGACACCCTGCAACGCTTCGAGGAAATTTCCGAACTGTTTGCCGAACCGATGAGCGACGAGAGAATGAACGAACTGCTCGCCGAACAGGCCGAATTGCAGGACAAGATTGATTCAGCCGGCGGCTGGGAAATCGAACGCACACTCGAAGTCGCCGCCGACGCCCTGCGCCTGCCCGAGTGGGAGACCAAAGTCGACACGCTGTCGGGCGGTGAGCGTCGTCGCGTCGCCCTGTGCCGTCTGCTGTTGTCCAAGCCCGACATGCTGCTGCTCGACGAGCCCACCAACCACCTTGATGCCGAGTCGGTTGCCTGGCTGGAGCGCTTTCTGGACGAATTTCCCGGCACCGTCATGGCCGTCACCCATGACCGCTATTTTCTCGACAACGTGGCCGGCTGGATTCTGGAAATGGACCGCGGCCACGGCATTCCCTTCGAAGGCAACTATTCATCCTGGCTGGAACAGAAGGAAGCCCGTCTGGCGGTCGAGGAGAAGCAGGAACAGGCCCGCCAGAAGGAAATCAGGCACGAGCTTGAGTGGGTGCGCTCGAACCAGAAAGGTCGTCAGGCCAAATCCAAGGCGCGCCTGCGGCAGTTCGAAGAGCTGAACTCCAAAGAAGTGCAGAAACGCAATGAAACCCAGCAGATCTATATTCCGCCGGGGCCGCGCCTGGGCGATCAGGTGATCAATGTAAACGGGCTCTACAAGGGCTACGGCGAGCGGCTTTTGATCGAAGATCTGGACTTCAAGATTCCGCCCGGTGCCATCGTTGGCATCATCGGTGGCAACGGCGCAGGCAAGACCACCCTGTTTCGCATGATTGCCGGCCAGGAGCAAGCTGATCAGGGCACGATCGAGATCGGCGACACGGTGCAGCTCGGCTACGTTGATCAGAAACGCGACAGCCTCGAAAACGACCGCCAGGTCTGGGAAGAAATCTCCGACGGCGCCGAAGAAGTCCAGGTCGGCAATTACCGCATTCCGGCGCGCGCCTATGCCAGTCGTTTCAACTTCAAGGGCTCGGAACAGCAAAAGCGCATCGGCCAGCTCTCCGGCGGCGAGCGCAATCGCGTCCATCTTGCCAAGGTGTTGCGATCAGGCGCCAACGTGCTGATGCTCGACGAACCAACCAATGACCTCGACGTCGAAACCCTGCGCGCCCTCGAAGAAGGTCTGCTGACCTTCCCCGGCTGCGTGCTGGTCACCTCGCATGACCGCTGGTTCCTCGACCGCATCGCCACCCACGTACTGGCCTTCGAAGGTGATTCCCACGTCGAGTGGTTCGAAGGCAACTTCACCGAATACGAAAAAGACCTCAAACGCCGCCGCGGCGATCAGGCCGGGCCGCGGCGTTTGAAGTACAAGCGACTCAAGACTTGAGGAACCGGATTGTCGGGGCGACGTGCGGGGACGTCGCGCCGAACACGCCTCGGGACTCATCGACCATGCTTTTAGTCGGGTCGAAACAGTCGTGGGCTCCAGTTCAGTTGTTCGCGCGCCGGCGTGTCGTCGACGACCAGGTCGACGCCCTGGCGCTCGATCATGGCCGGCTGGATATCGGGCAGACGGCCAAAAAACTGGGCGCCGCGCAGAATGGGCTTGAGTAGCCAGGCCGGCAGACGCAGCAGGCGGATGCGGCGACCTTCGGCGGCGGCAATGCGGCGCAGCAGGTCAGGGTAACTCAGCGTCTCGCCGCCGGCCAGAAGCCAGCTTCCGGCACTGGTGGGGCCGGATATGACGCAGCGAACGATCAGCCGCGCCAGGTCATCGGCGTGTACCGGGGCGCGCAGGCCGCGGCCAGCAAAGGGGACCAGCGGCAGGCGGGCCAAAAGCCCGGCCATGCGGTTGACGTTGGCATCCGCCCCGCCGTAAATCATGGTCGGCTTGAGAATGGTGAGCACGATATTGCGCTCCCGGCAGGCGGCTGACAGGACTTCCTCGCATTGATCCAGCGCGATCATCTGGCGTCGCTCAGCCCGATCGCTCGATCCTTTCTTGAAGCGCGTGCTGGCCGAACTCAGCGCAATCACCCGACCCAGGCCAAAGCTGCTTTCAACCTGGCTCAGGGCGTGAGCCAGCGGCCCCAGACTGACCAGAGTGCCGGCGCGCACGTCGGCCGCACCGCATTCCAGGTCATGGCGCAGCCAGGTCACGTGTGGATCGAGACGCTGTGGGTCGCGCCGCGAAACTGCGATTACGCGCACTGCCTGGTCTGCGCTGCGCTGAAGAAAACACCGCCCGATTTCATTACTGGCGCCGAGCACCAGAACCACTGCAGCGTCGTTCATGGTCGGCCAATCAGGCTCATCGGTACTCGCAACAGCGCGTGCAGATGGATCAACAGCCACCAGGCCATACGACTTGGCCAGGGCCAGTCCTCGCTGCAGTGCTTGTTGAGATAGCGCCACAGGCTGCGGTGCTTGGCCCACATGACCTGCAGCGGACGACGCCGCGAAGAAACCCCGCCGGCGTGGGCAATGAATACCGCAGGCAGCAGGCGAATCCGCCAGCCGGCTGCGCGCAGACGCGCCATGACGTCGAGGTCTTCGAAATGCAGATAAAAACCGGGATCAAAGCCGCCGATCTGTTCAAGTGCGCGGCGCCGAACCAGCATGCAGGCGCCGGACACTGCCTCGACCTCGGTCGGGCCGTCAGGCGCGGGCTCATGACTATGATCAATGCCGCCGTGCTGTGAGAACGGCCAGGCTTCCGAGATCATCTGGCGACGGGTCGGTAAAGTGCGCCGACTGCCGCGCTGCTCAACCCCGCGCATGTCAAACACCCGTCCGGATACCATCGCTGCATCTGGGTGCGCATCGAGATCCCGGATCAACTGCTCCAGCGCACCAGGGACGATCAGGCAGTCGGGATTGATGATCAGCAGGTATTCGGTGTTGACGCAGCGCAAGGCCTGATTGACGCCACGCCCGAAGCCGAGGTTGCGCCGCGCGCGACGCACAACGAGGTTGTCCTGCTCCGGCATCAACTCGATGCTGCCGTCTGAAGAGGCATTGTCGATTACAAGCACCGGCGGCAGACGACCGCCCCGGCCGCGCAGATTGTCGATGCAGCGTGCCAGCCAGCGCCCGGAGTTGTAGTTGACGATAACCGCCGTGACCCTGGCCAGCGGATCGTTGGCGGTGCTCATCGCCGCTTCAGCAGTCGTTGCCACCACGGCCTGTCCAGTGCCTCGCGCAGACGTTTGATCTCGGCATCACGCTCAGCCAGCAGATGGCCTGCGCGGATATGGCTGGCCACTTCCTGGTTGTAATGGGCGTACATGGATTCCTGGCGATCGCCGTACAGGGACAGGCCCGGCAGCCTTGGCAAATAACGATCTTCGGCCGCGGCCGCGGTCAGAAAATACAGCGGCGGATAGTCCGGCTGTCCGGAGGCTGCAATCTGTCCGCTATTGTCGAGCAGAAACTGCGCCTGATCAGCGCCGGCCATTGACCACAGAGCCGAGACAAACATCAGCTTCTGGCCATAAAGTTCGAAGGCCGGGAAGTGCGCTCCGATCAGGCTTTCAAACTCATCGCGGTACAGTTCGCGCAGATGATGCGGGTTGTTGTAGCCGGTCTCGTCGCTGTAGGTTTTGCGATCGGGCGAGGAAATAAGCAAAAACCCCGTCGGGCGGAGCACCCGGCGAAATTCGCTCATCAGCTTGTCGTGGGCTTCAAGATGTTCCAGCGTTTCAAAAGAAACGACAGCATCGAAGCGGTCGTCGGCATAGGGCAACTCGGTTACGCTGCCACAGTCAAAATGAAGATTGTCCTTTCGGTAGCGCGCGCGCGCGTGCTCTACGGTGTCGGCGTCAATATCCAGACCTACCACCGATTGCGCACGAGCCGCCAGCAGCCGACTTCCGTAGCCTTCGCCGCAGGCGGCGTCAAGCACTTCCAGACCGCCAAGCTGTTCGGCTGCCCAAGCGTAGCGGTGCCAGTGCTCATAGGCCATTTCCCGCACGCATTCGGGAGTGAAACGTTCGCCGGTAAATTCAAGGGGGAGCGTGGTTGGCATTGGGTCGGGTTGGTTGATTTCGACGATTGGGGCTAGTGTACCGTGTCAGCCGGAGGTCTGAGGTCGGAGGTCGGAGGTCGGAGGTCGGAGGTCGGAGGTCGGAGGTCGGAGGTC